>NZ_JBSGBY010000568.1:0-5535 GCF_053601505.1 Nocardia sp. NPDC004722 | reverse complement strand
CCCTTGGCCGGAATCCATCGCCCGAGTGTGGATTCCGGCCAAGGGCACGCCGGAATGACGAAAGGAATGACGAAGGGAACGGATACCGGGATGACGGGCGAGAAGTCCGTCCGATACCGGGTCGAGCAGTCCGTTCTGGAGCGGGCCGTCGATACCGAGGCGATATTCGATGCCCTGTATTCCGCTGCCCCGCATGCCTTCTGGCTCGACAGCGAGCATGTGGAGCCGGGTCTGGATCGTTTCTCCTTCCTCGGTGACGCCTCGGGCCCGCTGGCCGAGGTGGTGCGTTACCGGGTCGGGAGCGGGTTCGTGGAGGTCGAGTCCGCGGTCGGGCGGCGCGAGGTGCCGGGTGGGGTGCTCGATTATCTATCCGGTGAGCTACGCCGCCGGGAGATCGACTTCCCGGATGTGCCTTTCGATTTCGCGGGCGGCTATGTCGGCTATCTCGGCTATGAGATGAAGGCCGACTGCGGGGCGCGGGCGGTGCACCGCTCCCCCACCCCGGACGCGCAGTGGCTCTTCGCCGACCGCCTGATCGTGGTCGATCACGAGGCGGGCCGCACCCATCTGCTGGCCCTGTCCGAACCGGAATCGACTGCCGCCGCGCGGGATTGGCTCGCCGCCACCCGTGCGGTCGTGGAAACACTGCCGACCTGGGAGAACCCGCCGCCGCTGGCCTTGCGCGTGGACGAGGAGACGGTCGCGCCGCTGCTGACTCGCGGCCGGGAGCGCTATCTCGCCGATGTCGCCGCCTGCCGGGAGCAGTTGCTCGCCGGTGAGTCCTATGAAATCTGCATCACCGACAGCGCCTGCCCGCCCGGGGATGCCGACGGCCTTACCGTCTATCGCACGCTGCGGCGCGGTAACCCGGCCCCTTACGCGGCCTTCCTGCGCTTCGCCGACCTGGAGGTGGCCTCCTCGTCGCCGGAGCGTTTCCTGAAGGTGGATCGCTCCCGCACGGTGGAGAGCAAGCCGATCAAGGGCACCGCGCCGCGCGGGCGCACCCCGGCCGAGGATGCCGAGTTGGCGGCGGAATTGGCGCGCAGCCCCAAGACTCGCGCCGAGAATCTCATGATCGTCGATCTGCTCCGCAACGATCTGGGTCGCGTCTGCGAGATCGGGTCGGTGCACGTGCCGCATCTGATGGCGGTCGAGACCTACACCACCCTGCATCAACTGGTGTCCACGGTGCGCGGCCGGTTACGTCCGGAGCTGACCGTGATCGATTGCCTGCGCGCCTGTTTCCCGGGCGGCTCGATGACCGGCGCGCCCAAGCTGCGCACCCTGGAGATCATCGACTCACTGGAAACCGAAGCGCGCGGCGTCTATTCGGGCACCATCGGCTTCCTGGGACTGGGCGGCACCGCCGACCTGAATATCGTCATCCGCACCGCGGTGCGGCACGACGGCCGCTGGCGGGTGGGTGCGGGCGGCGCGGTGGTGCTGGATTCCGACCCGGCCGAGGAGTATCGGGAAATGGTCTGGAAGGCCGCCGCCGCATTGCGCGCGCTACCCGGGCTGGCCGGGCCGGTGCCGCAGACAGTTCAGGCGTAGCTCCACCCACATTCGGGGCATGCGCTCTGCCCGGCGGGGATCACGGCGTCACAGGAGAGGCAGTCGATGTCCTCCCCATCGTCTCGCCGGTCGTTGGCCGAACGCTGTCCGAGCTACTTGCGGCGGGTGCGGCGGGATTTGTCGTCGGCGGGTTCGGGGTCGGGGCGCGGGGTGGTGAGGCGGCCGAGCAGGGAGACGCCGGGGAGTTTGTCGAGTCGGCTGAACACCTCTTCGCCCAGGGCGGTGAGGGATTCGAGGCGGGTCAGCAGCTTGTCGTAGGCGACGAAGGCGGGCTCGGCCAGGGCGAGGGTGCGGTCGAGCCGGTCGATGGTGGCATTGAGCCGTTCCACCGCGCTGGTGAGGTTCTCGATCAGGTCGGGCAGTTGGGCGGCCAGCTGGATCGAGGCGGGCGGCAGCCGGACGGCGGTGTCGAAGGCGGTGGAGGCGGTGGTCTGCGCCGAGTCGAGGGCCAGTCCGGCGGCGTTCTGGGCGGCCTCGACGGCGGCCTGCGCGGCGGCGAGGATGTCGCTCGCGGTCGGGACGCGGGAGGTCGGGGGTTTGGCGCGGGGGGTGGGGTCCGGGCGGCCGGAACCTTTCGGAGTGCTCATGCCTCTACTGTGCCGGACGTTTTTCAGATTCTGGTGGAGGGTTGATCGCAATCTCTTGTCGGAGGGGCATGACATCATTCGGGCACCATGAATCTGACCACGGGCGAGCATACGGCGGTTCCGACATCGCTTCTCACGGTTGTCCTTTCGTGGCGGCCGGGGGCGGAGGTGGCGGCCTCGGCCGTGCTGGTGGCGGAGCACGGGCGGGCGCGGTCGGATCGGGACTACGTGTGGTTCGACGCGCCGCGGCATGTGTCGCAGGCGGTGACGCTGGATCGCGAACCCGACCCGGGGACCGCGCGGCTGTCGGTGTCGCTGCCGCGTACCGGGCCCGAGGTGGCCGGGATCGTGGTGATTGGTTCGGTGACGGGCACTTTCGCCGAGGTCGCGGGCCTGCGGCTGACCGTGCTCGATCATGACCGGCCGGTGGCCGATTACGCGGTGGAGGTCTCCGAGCCGGTGCCCGCGCTGGTGCTGGGCGAGTTTCTGCGCGACGAACAGGGCTGGGAGTTCCGGGCATTACGCGAGGGCGCGGTCAGCCTGAGCGGGCTGGTGCGGGAGTTCGGGGTGCGGGTGGATCCGGTCCGCACACCGCAGCCGCGCCGAACCCCGCCGCCACCGGATTCCGAACGCGCGGACTGGCATCCGGACCCGCGCGATCCGGCCTGCCTGCGCTGGTGGGACGGCGCCACCTGGACCGCCGCGACACGCGCTGTGCCGCCGCCGGATTCCCGGCACTGCCCGCGCTGCGGCGAACCCCGCCGCCGTCGGCTGTTCAACGCGACCGCGCTGTGCCGCGAATGCGTCACCGAAACAGGCGAATACCTCGCCGACTGGCAGTCGCGTGCCGAGCGCGCGCTGCGCCGCGCCGAACCGTACGAGGACTGGGACACCCTGTGGGCCGCCCTGCGCTATCAGCGCATCGAGCGCGCCGCCGCGGTGGAGATGCTGCGCCCGACGGCTCACGATCACCTGGAACGCCTGGTGGCCTTCACCTTCGCCGACGGGGTGGTCGAACAGCCGGATCTCGACGATTTCGAGGACACCGTCGCCGAGCTGTCCCTCTCGGGGCCGCTCGTCGAGGATCTGCGCCGCCGGTTGCGTCGCGGCCGCATGCTCACCCGCCTGCGCTCCGGCGAACTGCCGCTGGCCCAGACCACCGGCCTGCACCTGGATCCCGACGAACGCGTGCATTTGAGTCTGCCCGCCGCCCATATCCGGCAGTTGGCCCGCGGCACCAAGCGCAGCGAAGGCCGTCTCATCGTCAGCAACCGCAAGATCCGCTTCACCGGTTCCGACGCGGGCACCGAAATCCCGTGGGCGCGGGTGGTTTCGGTGACCTGCGCCGACGGCCTGGTCGAGGTGTCGGCCACCTCGGCGCGCGGCGGCGCGCTGCTGGAGGTCGCCGACGCCGCCTATGTCGCCGCCGCCATGGAGGGCGCGCTCCGCATCGCCAAACGCCTGGCGCTGGCCCCCGGCCGCCGCGACACCCGCACCATCCCACCGGATGTGAAGGCGGTCGTCTGGCAGCGCGACGGCGGCCGCTGCGTCGAATGCGGCGACAGCCACTATCTCGAGTTCGACCACATCATCCCGATCAGCCGCGGCGGCGCGACGAGCCCCGCCAACCTCCAGATCCTCTGCCGCGGCTGCAACCGCACCAAGTCCACCCACATCTGACCGGCGACTGCCGCCCCACCCCGGCGACCGCGTATCCAACCGCACCGACGCGCGGCTTCGAGGGAAATGTGGGGGATCCGACGGCATGCGATGAATCATGTTGAGCGGCAGTGGGTGTGGTCCTAGCGTCCCAAGAAGTGAGTCGCGGAAGGGGATCGACAATGCAGGTGGCGGTGGTGGGTGGCACCGGGACGCTCGGGGTGCCGGTGGTGCGGGAGCTGGTCTCGCGGGGACATACGGTGCGGGTGTTGAGCCGGTCCGCTCCGGGCGAGCCGGTGCCGGGGACCGTGCACCACGCGGTGGATCTGACGACGGGCGCGGGACTGGACGAGGCGCTCGAGGGGGTGTACGCGACGGTGGACGCCGTGAGTCATCGGGGGCTGCGCAGCGCCGGGGTCATGGTCGAGGGGGTGCGCACCCTGCTGGCCGCCGAGCAGCGCGCCAAGGTCGGCAATCACGTGGAGATCTCCATCGTCGGCTGTGACCGCGTCCCCTTCGGCTACTACCGCACCAAGGTCGCCCAGGAGCGCGTGGTCACGCAGGGTCCGATTCCGTGGACGTTGCTGCGCGCCACCCAGTTCCACGACCTCATCGACGAGATCCTCGGCGCGTCCGCCGTTTTCCGCATGGCACCGCGCAGCGCCATGCGATTCCAGCCGATCGACACCGCCGCGGTGGCCGCGCGGCTGGCCGACGCGGCGGAGGCGGGCCCGGCCGGTCGCCTCCGTGATCTGGGCGGCCCGGCTGTGCAGACCCTCGCCGAACTGGCCGATATCCGCCGCCGGGTGCTCGGCGGTCCGCTGCTGCCGCTGCCGGTGCCGCCGCTCGGCCGCGTCGTTCGACGGGTGCGCAACGCCGCGCTGTGCCTCGACTCCGATGGCGAGGCAGTGTCGTTCGACTATGCCGAGTGGCTGCACCGCCGTCCGAAACCGGCGAGCTGACCTGTATCCATGGTCGCGCCGGGGTTGATCGGGCGGTATCGGGAACTCCCCTGAGGCATCCCCGGATTCAGCGCCGTACGCGCAGCACCGTGGGTTCGGCGCAGAACTGGGTGGTGGCCTGGTCGGGGGTGAGCGCGGTGCGGGCGAGGCCCCCGGTGTCGGTGACCGTGCATTGGCTGCCGCCGATGTGCCCGGTGCCGTCGTCGAGGAATCTGACCTCGGCGGTGACGAGGGGGTGCAGGATGTCGGCCTCGAAATAGTAGAACTCGATCTTCCAGAGTTCGTAGCTGTCGCGGGCGGTGACGACGGTGTAACCGGCGGCGGTGGTGTCGAGGCCGATGCCCGCGAGTTCGCCCGCACGCTGGAGGCGCACGGCGTCACCGGTGGCGTGGTAGACGAGGTAGCGGGTGTTGGAGCTGGCCAGCATGATCGGGATGAGCAGCTCGTCGCGGCCGTCGTTGTCGAGGTCGCGCAGGCGGGGCGTGGTGGTGCCGACCGACTGTTCGGTAATGGTCTGCACGTTCGCGCCGGTGGGATCCAGTACCGAGATGGTGACCGTGGCGCGCTGCCCGGTGCCGGTGTGGCGTACCTCGAAGGTCAGACCCGCCGGGTCGCGGGACTGTAGGTAGCAGTCGGGAGGTGTTGCGGCGGTGGCGATGTCACCGCACGGCGCCAGCGCGGACACCGGTGCGGCCAGGGTCGTGGTGGCCTGGGTCGGTTCGGCGGCGGGCGGCGCCAGATTGCCCGCCATG
>NZ_JBSGBY010000567.1:0-5564 GCF_053601505.1 Nocardia sp. NPDC004722 | reverse complement strand
GACCGCTGCCGCGTCACAGACCGCCCGCTGAGCCGGGCCTCACTCCGGCCGCGAGGCCCGCGCCAGATCGACCGTGGCCGAACGCAATTGCGCGATGGCGTCGATCGGCGCGAGATACCCGATCCGCGTGATCGCGATGCCACGCGGCGTCGTGACCCGCAGATCCAGACCGAAACGGTCGGCCCGCTCACAGACGGCACCGGTCGCGTCCGGATAGCCGCCGCGCACGCGCGCCATATCCAGCAACGAGTCGGCATGATCCTCATTGAGGTGGGTGATGGCCCGCGCCGCCGCTGGAATGATCGGATCGGCGACCGCGGCGGCATACTCCTCGGCGTTGGCCGAATCCATGCGCCCGTAGCCGCCCACCCAGCGCGCCCGCTGCACCCGCAGCACCCACACCGTGAAATCGCTGAAGTCGATATACGTCTTGGCCGACGGCACGGCCGCCAGATGTGCCTCCCGCGCCGCCTCCGCCTCCTCGCCCACGGGCCGTTCGACTGTGCCCGCCAGCGTCAACCGGGTGCCCGCCAGCGGATCCGACGGCAGGTCCGGCGCCACGATGGACACGCTCGCGCGCGGGTCGGCGGCCAGGTTGCGGCCGTGCTCGGCCAGCCGCGAGACGCACAGGACCGGTTGTCCGGCAAGCAATCCGTAGGTGACGAAGCTGGCCCAGGGCCCGCCGTCGGTCGAGAGCGTGGCGAGGGTCGCGGTATTCGTCGCCGCGGCAACCGTTCTGGCCTCGTCGGCGGGCGTGGGACGGGTGGTGATCGCGATCGGAGTCAGCGGCGGGGGAGTCGAGGGCGCATCGCCCGGATCGCCGTGGTCGAGAGCCATGCGACACAGGCTACCCGCGCCGACATGCCGGTCAATCCGGCAGGATCGGCACCGACAGGCCCTCACCGCGGCGCAGCAGGGCCGCGCGCGTGACGGTTCCCGCGCCGAAGCGATCCCGCAACGCGTCCAATGTCGAATCCAGGGTGGACTCGGCGCGGGGTTCGAAAGGCAACGACATCTGCATGGTGTCGGCATTGTCGAGATTGGTCAGCGACAGGCCGATCAAAGTGAGTCCGCCGCGCTCGTGGATCAACGGCAGCGCGGCCTCGAGCAGGGTGCGCGCCGCACGCAGGATCACCTCCCCGCTGTCGGTCGCCTCGGGCAGCGTGTGCGAGCGGGTGGCGCGGCCGAAATCGTCGAAACGCATGCGCAGCACAAGAGTTCGGCAGACTCGTTTTGCCGTGCGCAGCCGGTGCCCGAGCCGGTCGGCCAGCCCGTGCAGATACGCCTCGATCTCGTCATCGCTGCGATGCCTGCGGCCCAGAGCGCGCTGTGCGCCGATAGACCGGCGACGCCGCCCGGTATCCACGCGCCGCGGATCCCGCGCCCACGACAGCGCATGCAGATGCCTGCCCACCGCGGGCCCCAGCACCGCCGCCAGCGGCCCCTCACCCAACTCCGCCAACTGCCCCACCCGGGTGATCCCGCGTTCACGCAACTCCCGCGCGGTCACCTCCCCGACGCCCCACAACCGCTCCACCGGCAGCGGATGCAAAAACTCCAACTCCCGATCCGGCGCGACCTCCAGCAGCCCATCGGGTTTGGACACCGCACTCGCCACCTTGGCCAGGAACTTGGTGCGCGCTACCCCCACCGAGATCGGCAACCCCACCTCCGCCCGGACCCGCGCCCGCAACTCCCGCGCGATCTCGACCGGCTCACCCGCGATCCGCCACAGCCCCGCCACATCCAGGAACGCCTCATCGATCGAGATCCCCTCGACCTCCGGCGTCGTGTCCCGGAAGATCTCGAAAACCCGCTTACTGGCCTGCGAATACGCCGACATCCGCGGCGGCACCACAATCGCGTGCGGACACAGATTCAGCGCCGCCCGCACATTCATCGGCGTCCGCACCCCGAACGCCTTCGCCTCATAACTGGCCGCCAACACCACCCCACCCCCAACCAACACCGGCCGCCCCCGCAACCGCGGCTGATCCCGCTGCTCCACCGACGCATAGAACGAATCCAGGTCAGCATGCAGAATCGCCGCCCGCCCAGGACGCTCCTGACCACCCGCAACACCACCCGACACGAACATATGTTCGCATACCCACCGGTCTGCTGCGTCGAGGTCCCTGGATGTCACGGATCGGAGACCAGGAAACTCGTATCGAAGTACGACGGAATGCCCTGCGCTCCAAGGTATCTCGCAGTCTGGCGGCTGTGAGATTCGGTCACCAGGAGGTTTGCCCGAACGGCGATCCCGCCCGTAACGTGTGCCGCCCAACGGATGAAGGAGTGGCCCAGTGACAGCGGACAACCCCCGAGAAACCGCCCGAATGGCCGTGCTGAACGTAGAAGCCCAGCACGCCCGCGTAATGGAAGCGATCGAGGAACTGGACCGCCTCCGCGCCATCGCCGAACGGGCAGCGTTCGCCGACGTCGTCGAGCCCGAGTGGGACCTCGTCCAGAAGTACGAACCCCTGACCGGTCTGTCCGCGGTGGCCCAGGTCGAGTCCCGCCGGATCATCAAGAGCGGCGTCTATCGACGGATGAACCTCTAGCAGACCGGATGTGTCGGCGGATTCGTCAATGGCGAATTCCGCCGGCACATCGCTGGGCCCGCCGAAACCCTGCAAGCCGTTCCGCGAACGTTCGAGCCAGGCGGCTGAGCCCCAGTGCATTCTCGTGACCTATGAGCCGTCGGCGGTGTCCGGGGATGCCGATGGTTGGTGGCGTCGACGGCGATACAGGTAAACCGCTGCCGACACGGCCGCGATCAGTACACCCCAGCCGGGGCGATAAGCGTCGCCATCGTGATCACGTCCAGGCCGACCGCGATCTCGGTGACCGGGAGTGCGACCAGGAACAATGTGCCAGCCCACAGGGTAATCGACGAAGTTGCTTGGGTGGCAGAGAAATAAGCGAAGGAGAGCAGTTCGGTAGTGCGGGTGACTGCGGTGCGCAGGGATCGTGCGAGGACGGGCAGGATCGGCCGAAGCATCGAGAACTCCAGGAGGATGTGCACTGCGGCGGACACGCCGATACTGATTGGAGCCGGTGCAGGGCGATAGGTGTGGCGCGGAATCCGGCTGCCAGCGATCTTCTCCGAGCTTCTACCGGAGGAGGGCTAAGCCGCCGTGGGGCTCAGGCCTGGAGCGCGTGCTCGAGCATGACCGGGTGCATCGGGGGCAGTGTGTCCACACGAGACACTTGTCGAGGCGCCGTTGCGGACTCCGAGCCGCGAAGGGTTCGTGGGTCGGGTCGAAAAGCCGATCAGCGCAGCCGCGATCGCGACTACCAGCACCACGACGGCCGCCGCCGCGGCCTGCGCTGCACTCCCGACGGTCACCGGCAGCAGGCATAGCAAGATCGAGGCGATGACGAACTTCAGCACCAGAGTCTGGTCGCTGAAATCCACGGGCACACAACGAATGCTACAGAGCTTGCCGGAAGGCGCGTGCGCTGAACCAGGAGCGAACCCTGCGGTACTGTTCGCCTCTGAGTTCGACTTGATTCATGGGGGACGGCATGTCTGTGCAGGAATACGACGAGATCGATTTGGCCGCTGTCGGGGTGGACGGGCGGATGATTCTCAATATGCGGGAGGATCGCGTCTCGTCGGAGGTCGATCCGGCGGTGCTGCGGGAGGACTTCCGCCGGAAGCTGGCCGCGTACGTGCACGCTATTCGATCGGGGTATGCGCGGGAACTTGCTGCGCGCGATGGGCATTCGCAGGTCAGTGGCTATCGCATCGAGCTGTCGAGCTGGGAGCGGCCTGATCCCGAGGTGATGGCGCTGCTCGAGTCTGTCGGCAGCGCGATACCGGACATCCCGGTTACGGGCGGTTGGGTCGATTTGGGCAATGTCAGCCTGGAGGTTGTCGAGAGTGCCCTGGTCACGGCGGTGACCGAGAGTGTGCCGGCGGGCTGGAAGTCGTTGCGGCTGTGGGTTATCGCCGTTGGTGAGTTCGGCTACGGGCAGATCGAGGCCAAGTACGGCCTGAGGAAGACCCGCCAGTTCGACGTCTCGGAGGATCTGTGGGCGTTCCTGACCGAGCACAAGCGCCGGTCCTACGATGAGCATGCCGGTGCCTGGCTCAGTGGTCAGATCCTCGTCGACCGCAACGGCATTCGCGTCAACTTCCGCAAGGACGATGTGGTCGGAGGGTTTCCGCGTATCGAGTCCGCCGACTGGCGTCGCGAGTTCGAGCTCTACCCACGCGCGGCCGCGCAGATCCCGGAGTCGATCCAGAACCGTGACGGCTCCACCCTGATGCTGCGCCCGATCCTGGCCGACGATCCCGTGCGCACCGCCCGGCCCAAACCGGAGTCCGAGGACGAGACCCTCGAGGTCGACATGCTGAAGGTTGTCGTGCCGATGCTCCCGGACGGTTGGACCTTCGTCATGGTGTGGTTCTCCATGGTCGGCGGCGAAGGCCACGCGGGCGTCTCGGTCATGATCAACGAGAAGACGGTGCAGAATCTGCAGCCGCCCCAGGAACTCCTGGCCGTGCTGACGAAATCCAAGGAAGCCGCCTACGACCCGATTCGCGGCACCTGGTTCAGCGGCAAACTGGAATTCAAACCCGGCGGCGCGTATCGCTCGACGTTCTCCAATTCCGAGACCCCGGAATGGGTTCCGGCTCCCACGGTCGAGGAATACCGCGCTGAGTTCGCCCGCTATCCCCGAGACCCCGAGCAGATTCCGTCCCACATCCGCGACCTGCTGGCCTGACGACACTCGGCGCGGGTGGAAACGACGACGCCCACCCGGTCCCTTCGCTGCGGTGAGAAGCCGGGTGGGCGTCGTGGTGGATCAGTGCGGCGCGACGGTCAGGTCGTAGACGGCCAGGTCACCGAACTTCTGAGTGGCGCTGTAGTGCGCGGTCACCCAGTCGAGGATCTGCTTGTTGCCCGCGGGCCGCCAGACGCCCTGATTCGGATCCGAGGGCGTGTCGGTCGGCTTCGGATCGGTCCGCCACGAGTCGGGCAGCTTGATCTCGGGCACGAGATAGTAGGTGATCTCGTGTTTGCCGACCATGTCCTGGAACTGCGGCAGGGTCGGCACCGGGTCGGCGGAGGTGAACCCGCCGATGGCGAGCACGGGTGTGCGGCTGGCCAATTCGAGACCCGCGGCGGGCGAGGAGCGGTCGATGGCCGCCGACCACCGGGTATTCGTGGTCTGCAACAGGGCGACCAGCTTCGGGTCGGTCTGTCCGCCGAAGAGCATTTCCAGCTGCTTGCGGAACAAGTTGGTCGGCTCGTCCTTCTTCTTCGGACGCGGCGGACCCACCACGGGGCTGCCGCCCGTGTGCGACTCCGGAAGCGTGGCGGCGGCGTAGGCGGTCGAACCGGCCAGTCCCGCAAGCACACCCACCACCAGTAGAAGCGCGGTCGCGCGAGCCCGCACCCGTTCCCAGCGCGCGGCGGGCGGCAGCGCCAGCGCCAGCAGACCGGCCGCCGACACCACCACGATCGCGAAAATGGCCCACCGCAGCCACGGCTGCCACGCGCTATTGCGTTGCAGCAGCACGAAACCCCACACGCCCGCGGCGAGAATCA
>NZ_JBSGBY010000566.1:0-5564 GCF_053601505.1 Nocardia sp. NPDC004722 | reverse complement strand
TTACCGTTGTTCATCGTCCGACCCCCTGTCTGACGAGTTGTGCTGTCGCCCTTACTGAATCGGGCGGATACTGGCGAGGATCTTCTTGGCCGTGGCGACCGCATGACGGTCCCGCACCCCTTCGAATTCGGATTCACCGGACCGGGCGCACCGAATTCGAGTGCCGGGATGAATTCCTCGGCCTGCCGCCGCAATCCGGTCATGCACGCGTTGCCGGGGGCGCGCATGGCATACAGGAACTGTTGCCGCGCAAGCCATCCGTCCGGCTCGGGCCCCGGCCGGTCCTGCGCCTGGGTATCCCGCCACCGCAGATACGCTCGCCGCAACACGGGTGCGTAATTCCCACCGTCCGGGCACCGCAACAGCCCTTCGGCGGTGAACATGGTCATCTGCGTGTCATCGGTGATCTGCTGCGGCGCATCAGGATTGGGGCCGGGCAGATACCCCGTCACCCCGGCGGCCCCGTACCGCCCCCGAATCTGCTCCAACGTCAAGAACTCGATCGGCCACCCCAGCGCGTCCCCGACCGCCCCGCCCAGCATCGCGCCCCGGACCCGATCGAACAGCCGCTCATGATCATCCACCGCACCACCATATTCCGTACGCCCGGCGAAGGGTTTTGAGACACTGTCGCGCGTGCGTGAGGTTCACCGGGACGTGATTCCGGTCAGGGGTGCGAAGTCATTGGTCTGGATCGGGGGCACACTGTACGACACCGCCGCCGGATGGCGTTCGATTCCGCTGGACGGATCACCCGGTTCCTCGCGGTTCGGACCGTACGGCGATCAGTTCGACGCGGTCGTGGTGTCGCCCCGGCGCGAGATGGTCGCCTTGCTTGCGAGCACGGGCACCAAGGGCCTGCTGTTGTCCTCCGACGGCACGCTCATTCGAGAGATCAACCGCAGCTACTACCAGGCCGACATGTATCGATACCCGTTGGCGCTGTTCACATTGCCGGATGGCCGCACCGGCCTCGCGCACTGCCCGGACGAGTACAACCGCCTCGAAATCGAGGTCGCGGCCACCGGTGAGCGGCTGACGATCGACGCCGAGCGTAAACCCGAGGACTTCTTCCACTCCCGGCTCGCGGTCTCGCCCGACGGCCGGTATCTGATGAGCGCGGGCTGGGTATGGATGCCGGTGGATGCGCTAGCCGTGTACGACCTGCACCGAGCCTTGACCGAGCCCGCCGAATTGGATTCCACGGGAAGCATTCTCGACGGCCGCGTCTACGGTGCGGCCGACGTGGGCGGCGCCTGCTTCCGCGACGGCGACGTCGTGATCGCGACCCTGTCGGGCGGCTACCGGCCCGAGCCTTCCGAGCGCCTCGCGTCGAACATGCTGGCCCGCTGGTCGATCACCGGCCGAACCTTCCTCTGGCGCAAGCAGCTCGAGCATCCCGCCGGTGATGTGGTGGGCCTGGCGGGTCGCATCCTGTCCCTGTACGAGCATCCGCGTCTCTACGACGCGACGTGCGGCGAGTTGATCGCCGAATGGCCCGATCTCGCGACGGGCGAGGTGGAGAGCTCGATCGTCGCGTCGGATGCTTTCTCCGGTCCGGCGCGCCTGGCGATCGACGCCGACCACCGTCGCTTCGCCGTCACGGACGGGGAACGCGTCACCGTCGTCCACCTCGGCTGATCGGGTCAGCGCTACCGTGGGTCGCATGCCATTGCGGACCGAGTTCACGGAGATGTTCGGGATCACGCATCCCATCGCCTGCGCGCCGATGGGCGGGGCCGCCGGTGGGGCGCTGGCGGCGGCGGTGTCGGAGGGCGGGGGACTCGGGCTGGTCGGGGGTGGCAGTGGCGATCGGGCTTGGCTCGAGCGTGAGCTGAACATCGTGCGGGAACGGACCCAGAAGCCTTGGGGCATAGGCTTTCTGGCCTGGGGTGCCGAGGTGGCGGCGGTTGAGCGGGCCTTGGAGTTCGGCCCGGCGGCGGTGTTGATCTCGTTCGGTGATCCGCGGCCGTACGTCGAGGTGATCCGGGCGGCGGGGGCCGCGCTCATCGTGCAGGTCACCGATATGGCCGAGGCCGAGCAGGCCGTCGAGGTGGGAGCCGATGTGATCGTGGCGCAAGGGACCGAGAGCGGCGGGCACGGTGCCCGGCAGGGGCGTTCCACCCTGGCGTTCGTGCCCGCGGTGATCGATCGGGTCGTGCCGATACCGGTGCTGGCCGCGGGCGGGATCGCCGACGGTCGCGGGCTGGCGGCGGTGCTGGCGCTGGGGGCGGCGGGCGCGTTGATGGGGACGCGGTTCCAGGCCAGTCTCGAGGTGGTCGGGGATGCGTTCGCGGGCAAGGCGATCGTGGAGTCCGACGGCGAGAACACCGAACGCAGTGCGCTACTCGATATCGTGCGCGACTCGGCCTGGCCGTCGCGATACACCGCCCGCACTCTGTCGCATCCGATCCTCGAGCGCTGGCGCGGCCGCGACGAGGAACTCGCCCGCGACACCGACGCGAAACGTGCCTACGCACAGGACGTCGCGAGCGGTGAGCTGCCGCCCACGGTGTGGGCGAGCGAGGCGGTGGATCTCATCGGCAGCCTGGAACCGGCGGCCGACTTGGTCACGATCATCGCCGCCGAGGCCGAGACGGCATTGCACAGGACGTTGCGGACCTGACCGTGAGGTTCTGAACCGGCCGGGCTGTAATCGCCGCAATTATCCGGTATACGCTGTCCGCCGGTTTCGAGAAGAAAGTCGGTAATGGGCGTTTTGAGGGGGGATCGCGGGCTGCTGCCCGCCACGACCGGTGGTGTGGGTACGGACCGATCGCGGCGTCGCGGGCGGGGATGGCGATGGATCGCCTCGGTGGTGGTCATCGTGCTGGGTTCCGGTCTAGCCGCATGCTCCGGGCAGCACAGCGATTCGGATCCCAGCGCTCGTGGATCGGCGCCGACGAGCACGACGGTCGCGGCCCCGCCGGTCTCGCCGCTGGACACCTTCGGCTGGGATCCGTGCGGATACCTGACCCCGGACCTGTATGCCGATGTGGCCGACCATGATCCGGCGACCGGCCTGCCCCGGGTACAGATCGATCCCGTCGATTTCGACCTGTGCGAAGTGCACATCGTCGTGCCAGGCCCGACGTATCACGAGATTCTCGTCGACTCGAACAAGCGACAGACGCCGCCGACGCCTGGCGTCTACGACAATGCGGACCGCTATTCGGTTGCCGCTGACGGTGACTGGACGCTGGTCGCGCAGCGGCAGGAGACCATGGGGTCTTGCATGCGCGCGGTGTACTCCGCGCAGAGCAGCGTCGTCATCACCTCCTCGCAGGACACGTTCGAGAAGGCGCTGCCCGTGGATGTCTGCGATCTGACCGATCGGGCACACAAGGCGCTGCTCGCGGCGCTGCACGCGAAGTCGCTGCCGCAACTGTCGTTCCCGGCCGATTCGCTGGGCCGAGTGGACGGTTGCGCGCTGCTGACCGATGCCGAGATCACCGCGAATGTCGCGCTGCCGGGCTGGAATCCGCCCGCTGCCCGGCATCGGGGGCACTTCTGCCTGTGGCAGGCGACTGTGCCGAGCACGCAGACCTCCGCGCTCTTCCCGTTCCAGACGAAGTACAACCTGGTCTCGGTGATGCAGGGCTTCAGCAAACCAGCGGCGGGCCGAATCGTCATGATCGCAGGTCTGCCCACGACGCTCAGTGGCGGCCCGCAGTCCTGCACGGCCAGCATCGCCGGGCGGACCTGGCGGCCCTGGGTGGGAAAGCAGATATATCAGGCGCGTTCGGCGCAGCCGGATTCGCTCGTCGAGTACCTGCAGCTGTCGGTGGGTTTCGCCGACGCCGGGACCGGTGACGCCTGTCAGGCCGTGCAGACGCTGGCGGCGCAGGCGTGGCCGCGGTTGCGCTGAGTCGCGGAATTCTGCCCGTAGGATTCCCCGGTGACCTATGACGACTTCGACGGATTCGAGCATCTCGACACCACCACCTTGCCGGAGCGGCAGCAGCGGATTCTGTGCACGATCCGGGATTGGGTGCAGCGGCACGGGTATTCGCCGAGCACCCGCGAGATCGGGGATGCGGTCGGATTGAAGTCTGGTTCCTCTGTTTCGCGGCATTTGCGCGATTTGGAGGAGCGCGGGTTCCTCAAGCGCAGCGAATCGGTCACCCGGCCGATGGACGTGCGGCTGTTCCTCAAGGCGTCCGGCCCGCAGCGGCAGCAGGACGAGAACTCGGTGCCGGTGCCGGTGGTCGGCGATATCGCGGCCGGAACGCCGATCCTGGCCGAGGAACACACCGACGACGTGCTGTCGCTGCCGCGTGAACTGGTCGGTCGTGGCGTCGTCTTCGGCCTGCGGGTCCGCGGCGACTCCATGATCGACGCCGCCATCTGCGACGGCGATATCGTGGTGGTGCGCAAGGAACAGGAAGCGCACTCCGGGGAGATCGTGGCCGCCATGATCGACGGCGAGGCGACGGTGAAGGTCTACCGCCGCAGCAATGGCCACGTTTACCTCGAACCACGCAATCCGGCTTATCCGGTCATCGATGGCGATCGCGCCCAGGTGCTCGGTAAGGTCGTCTCGGTCATGCGGCGAGTCTGACTGTCTGGCATGATGACGCCCGTTATCACCTTCCATCCCCGGGAGTATCGAATGTCGTTGCTGCGCAAGGCCGGTATTGGTCTCGCTGTCACGTCGATGGCCGCGATGGGCACCGTGGCCGCCGGATCCGCCAACGCGGCGGACAGCGAACCGGTCTTCACCGCTGCCTCCGGTGACCTGTACGGCGCGCTGGCGTTGTCCAAGAGCACCGGAAATGTCGCATATGCCGTGAATTACGGCAGCTGGGACGGCGCGGACGGCGCCGCGGTCGAGAAGTGCGGTGGCGGCGACTGTGCCGTCGTCGTGCATTTCGCCAATGCGTGCGGTGCCGTCGCTCAGGGCGCCGACACCCGGTTCGGCTGGGCCTGGGCCCCGTCGAAGTCGGAGGCCGAATCCTCGGCCATCAATGTGCTCGGCAAGAGTGCCCCGGGCTTCCCGGACACCGGTTCTTCTTCGCCGCGCCAGGCCAAGATCATCCTGTCGGCTTGCACGGACAACGCGAGCTGACAATCGGCGAATCATCTCGGCGCCGCATCGGATCACTCCGGTGCGGCGCTGTTTTGTTTGCCGGAGTCCGTTTTCCAGCAACACGCCCGATCGGACGGGGATGATTTGCCGGTGGACGACATCACCTACGAGGACACCCGGTTCGCCCTGCACGCCGCGGCCGAACTGCTGATCGCCGGTCCGCAGTACCGCCGGTTCGGCAGCATTCGCATGCGCATCGTGCTGGGCGGCTTCGCCGGGGTCAAATGGCCGGTGTCGGTGACCGGCACCGACCTGGTGTGGCCGCAGGGCCGCATCCGCCTGCACGGCACCTACAGTGACCTCGCCCTGAGCGCCGGATACGAGGCCGACGCGCCACCCGCGGGCCTCTACTCCGACGGCACCCGCATGGATCCCGACGTGGGCAACTGGACCTGATGCTGCGCAACAGCCTCGCCACCGCCCGGCCGCTCACCGATCTGCTTGCGCAGCAGCCGGATCCGCAGCCCTACGACCT
>NZ_JBSGBY010000565.1:0-5590 GCF_053601505.1 Nocardia sp. NPDC004722 | reverse complement strand
GTCACCGTCCAGTAGCGCGGGATCCTCTGGGGTTCAGGATCCCCTGGGGTTTCAGGGGCGAAGCCCCTGAGAGTCCCCAGGAGTCGGCACTCTCACTCGACGGTGACCGACTTGGCCAGGTTGCGGGGCTTGTCGACGTCGTAGCCACGGGCCTGCGCCACCTCAGCGGCGAAGATCTGCAACGGGACGGTCGACAGCAGCGGCTGGTACAGCGTTGGGGCCGAGGGGATTTCGATCAGATGGTCGGCGAACGGCCGCACCGTGTCGTCGCCCTCCTCGGCGATGACGATGGTGCGCGCGCCACGCGCCTGGATCTCACGAATATTGCTGAGCAGCTTGGAGTGCAGCACCGCGCGGCCCTTCGGTGACGGCATCACCACGAACACCGGCAGCCCGTCCTCGATGAGCGCGATCGGGCCGTGCTTGAGCTCGCCCGCCGCGAAGCCCTCGGCGTGCATGTAGGCCAGTTCCTTGAGCTTCAACGCGCCCTCGAGCGCGACCGGGTAGCCGACGTGGCGGCCCAGGAACAGCACGGTCGGCACATGCGCGAACTGCCGCGCGATCTCCCGCACCCGATCGGCGGATTCCAGCACCTGCGCAACGAGTTTCGGCATGGACTCCAGTTCGGCGAACTCGCGCGCCACCTCGTCGGGGTATTTGGTGCCCCGCGCCTGCGCCAGCGCCAGGCCGACCAGGTAGTTGGCGGTGATCTGGGCCAGGAACGCCTTGGTGGAGGCGACCCCGATCTCCGGGCCGGTGCGGGTGTAGAGCACGGCGTCGGACTCGCGCGGGATCTGCGCGCCATTGGTGTTGCAGATGGCCAGGACTCGCGCCTTCTGCTCCTTGGCGTGGCGCACGGCCTCCAGCGTGTCGGCGGTCTCGCCGGACTGGGAGATGGCGACGACCAGGGTGGAGCGGTCCAATACCGGGTCGCGGTAACGGAATTCGCTGGCCAGTTCGACCTCGACGGGCAGCCGGGTCCAGTGCTCGATGGCGTACTTGGCCAGCAGGCCCGCATGATAGGAGCTGCCGCAGGCGACCACGAAGACCTTGTCGAACTCGCGCAGCTCCTGATCGGCCAGCCGCTGCTCGTCGAGAACGATCTTGCCGTGGGCGAAATGACCGATCAGCGTGTCGGCGACGCCCTGGGGCTGCTCCTGGATCTCCTTGAGCATGAAGTAGTCGTGGCCGCCCTTCTCGGCGGCGGCCAGATCCCAGTCGATGGTGAAGGGGCGGAAACGGACACCGTCGGTGCGGCCGTGGAAATCGGTGACCCGGTAGCTGTCGGCGGTGATGACGACGGCCTGATCCTGGCCGAGTTCCACTGCCTCCCGGGTGTGTTCGATGAAGGCGGTGACATCGGAGGCGATGAACATCTCGCCCTGGCCGACCCCGACCACCAGCGGCGTGGAGCGGCGGGCGGCGACGATCGTGTCCGGGTGGTCGGCGTGCGAGAACACCAGGGTGAACGCGCCCTCCAGGCGGCGCACCACCGCGAGCGCGGAGGCCACGAAGTCACCGGCGGTGTCGCCCTTGGCGTAGGCGCGCGAGACCAGGTGCACCGCCACCTCGGTGTCGGTGTCGCTGCCCAGCTCGACCCCGGCCTCCTCGAGTTCGCGGCGCAGCGGCACGAAATTCTCGATGATGCCGTTGTGCACCACCGCGACCCGGCCGGAGTGATCGCGATGCGGATGGGCGTTGCGGTCCGTCGGCGCGCCGTGCGTGGCCCAGCGGGTGTGTCCCATGCCGGTGGCTCCCGCGAAGCGCTCCTCGCCCGCGTCGGCGAGTTCGGCTTCCAGGTTCGCCAGGCGGCCCGCCTTGCGCTCCACGGCCAGGCCCCCGGCCCCGTCCAGAATGGCCACGCCCGCCGAGTCGTAACCGCGATATTCCATGCGGCGCAACGCATCGACCACCACGCCGAGCGCATCCCGGTACCCCACATACCCCACGATTCCGCACATGGGCCCATAGCCTAACCGGATGACCCGGCCCGGCGAATCCGAGTGGAGATCCGACCGGGCGAAACGCCCCAAGTACATGTTGATCGGATAGGTTCTAGTCCGTGTCGGCGTCTGTGAAATCGCTTCTGAGCACTCTGACCCTGCGCGGCCCGCATGAGGTGCTGCGCGGGAATCTCGGCATCGCCGGGTTGCCCGGGGTGGTGTTCACGCCCGGGAAGGGGCTCAACCTGCCCGCGGTGGCGTTCGGGCACGGGTGGCTGACCGGGGTGGGCAACTATCGGCGGCTGCTGGAGCATCTCGCCTCCTGGGGATATGTGGCCGCCGCGCCGGATACCGAGCGCGGGCCGATCCCCTCGCATCTGAACCTGGCCTCGGATCTGCTGACGACCCTGGACATCTGCACCGGTGTGCGGCTGGGCGCGGGCAATATCAGCGTGCACCCGGATCGGCTGACGCTGGCCGGGCACGGCATGGGCGCGGGCGCGGCCGTCATCGCCGCCTCGCAGCGCGAGGTCGCCGCCGTCGCCGCCCTGTACCCCGCACCCACCGCGCCCTCCGCCGAGGCGCTGGCCCCCAAGATCGACGCCCCCGCCCTGATCCTGGCGGGCGCGAACGACATCGACGCCGTCAGCTCCGACGCTCTCCCCCTCGCCTCCGCCTGGGGCGAAGGCGCGATCCTCCGCTCCCTCGACAAGGCCACCCACAACGGCATGGTCGAAGGCCGCCGCGCCCTCGCCGCCCTCGGCGCGGGCAAGCACGAACCCAAAACCGAACGCCTCACCCGAGCCCTCCTCATCGGCTACCTCAACTACACCGTCCTCGGCGACAAGAAATACAAGCCCTTCGCCGACCCCGAAGCCCTCCTCCCCCACACCCAACTCGTCGACCCCGACGCGGTGGACGACGAGGCCGACCAGCCCCAAAAGCTCCCGGTCCTCCAGCTGATCCAGGCCCTCCGCAAGTAACCGCCCCGCCCCGATCCACCTGCTCCACCGCGACCAGTTCGCCCGGGTTGCCGAGCCACGGCCCTGGCCAGTAGGCACCCCGACCCGACACGGCAATTCGCGGCCATCTTCGACGTATCCTTCCGGCGCGCGACCGATTCGACAGCCTATGGCGTTGCCGGATGGGCTATTTCGGGGATTTCGACACCTCCCTCCGGGATTACGACGGAAGCGTCCGGGCCATCCAGCGGATATGTCGGCAGCACAGGTTCGCCGGGTGCGCCACTGGTGCCGAGGTCTGGGACGGGCTGCGCGGTGCTCTCAGAAGACGGGACCGGCACGGCGGCTTCGGGCGATGCGGTGCATTGCGCGGGGGTTCCTTCCGGCACGGGGCCGATACCGTTGGCAGCCGCACAGGACGCCCCAGCTGGACCTGGATCAGGATGCGGTCCTTGATCCTTGTCCGGCAGCGGCGAATCCGGGTGCGCGGGGACGAGATTCGGTGGGGGCGGCGGTGGGTCGGGTGTTGCAGGGCATACCGCTGAGGTACCTGGGCTGGGTTCGAGCGCGGGGGCCGTGCCCCGGTTCGGCTCCGACCCGGGTGGGCCGGAGCGGCTAGAGTCCGCGCACGGTGGCGGTCCGTCGGGCGGCTGCGCACAGGCGGAAGGCTGCGGTGGTATAGCGGGGGTCGGGTTGCTGGACGGCGGGGTTTCAGGTGCTGCCGGTTGAGCGTTGCCAGGATCCATTGTCGGCGTGGGTGACTCGGCACCTTGGTGATCGCGCGCGGGTGGAACGAGTGGGGCCGGGGCTGGGTCACCACCGGCCGGGTTTGCCTGAGGTTGGGCCGGATCATTCTCGGCAAGGGGTGGGTTATCTGTAGTGAGGGCCGGGTGGCCGGACTCGTCGGAGGTGAGGGTCCAGGTGCGGGTGTGGCCGGACTCGTCGGTGATGGCGAGGGACATGTTGCCCTCGGGGGTGCGGGCCAGGGCGAAATGTTTTCCGGCGAGGTCGAATTCGAGGTGGCCGGTCGGGAGGGTGGGACTGCCAGGGCTCTTGGGGTCCGATGGGTTTTCGGGATCCGCCGGTTGTTCTGAGTCCGCGTTGTGTTCCGGGGTGGCGGGGTTGTCCGTGCCCGACTTCGGATCGTCGGTGGCCGCGGTGCCGCCCAACAGCCCGGCGATTGGGTCGGTGAGGGCGGCGAGCTTTTCGAGGACGGCCGATGCTCCCTGTTGGAGGCCGGATTCGAGTTGGTCGAGGGCGGTTTTCAGTGTGCGGGTGACGGTCTCGAGCGGTGCGGCTCCGGATTCGGCCGGGGCGGACAACGGCCCGGTTGGGGCAGTGTCCCATTCAGTGCCCGCCCCGGCAGCGCCCACCCCGGCAGCACCTGCCGGAGCGGTCGTCGAATTCGGCGCGGCAGGGGTCGTATCCGACGGGGCAGGGGTCGACGAAGCCGGGGCCTCGACGGGATTCGCTTGGGCGGGAGAGGTTTCCGGGATTGTGGTCGCAGGCGCAGCCGGGATGGGACTCGGCCGGGGTTCGGCGGGGCTACCGGAATTGGCGGGCGCAGGCCAGATGTTCGGGTCGGGACCGTTGGCGGGTGCCGCCGGGTAGGCGGGCCGCACGGAGGCGTGGGGCGGCTCTGTCCCGGTCGACGGGTAGGCCGGTGCGAGCGAAGGCGGCTGCGGCGCGGGCGGATTTGGGGCCGGGAATGGGTCTGGGTGCGGCAGCAGGGTGGGGGCTGGTTGGGGGTATCGGTGGTCGGTCACCTGGGCGAAGGCGGCGATGATCGTGCGGTAGTGGGATTCGAAGGCTTGGTCGGTGGTCTCGCAGGCGGCGGTGAAGGCCGCGAGCTTGTGGTCGACGTCGGGGCGGAAGGTGGTGGTCAGCCAGTGATCGGTGGCGTCGAGCGCTTCGATGTCGTCGGGCGACCTGCCGTCGATGGCGAGGCGGCCCTTGCCGTCCGGCGTGGCCTCCAGTAGGCCGAGGGTGTGTTCGGCCTTGGTCAGCGCCGCGCGACGCAGTGGGTCCAGGGCGTCGCGGATGGTGGTGGCGGCGGTACGGATCGAGTCGAGATCCTCACGGGCCCGGCGTGATTGGGCAGTCACGGTGGCCAGCGCCTCGGTCCCGGTGGCACCGGTCCAGGCGGTTGGCAGGGACTGCGCCACCGACTCGTGCGCGGCCCAACGCGATTCGCCCTCGGCGACCGCCTTGTCCAATTCGTCTCGGGCGGCAGCGAAGTCCGCGAGGTTCATCCCGCGTTGCTCGTCGTAGCGGGCGTAGAGGTCGGTGAGGGTGACGCCCGTCGGTTCGCCGAAGACCTTGGCGTACAGGGGCAGAAAGTGTTCCCAGTACCGCAGCCCGGGTGCGCCGTAGTCGAGGATCTCGTCGACGGACTTGCCGGTCGGGTCGAAGCTCATCGGCCCCACCCGGTCAACGCCGACGCACGGTCACGGTCGATGCGGGCGTACTCGGCCGCGGCGCGGTCGAAGACCTCGGCGGTGGCGGCTGCCGCTGCGCCCCAGGCGCGCAGGCAGGCGGAGGCGCGCTCGAAGCCCTGATGCACCGCGCTGCCCTGTGTCGAATAGTTGCGCCCGGCACGGTCGTCGCCGAGGCCGAAGGCATGCTCGCCGACCGCGCGCGACTGCTGCCCCAGCGCGTCCGCCCCGTCGCGCAAGGTGGTGGCCG
>NZ_JBSGBY010000564.1:0-5595 GCF_053601505.1 Nocardia sp. NPDC004722 | reverse complement strand
CGCCTGCCCTACCGTGAACCGCTCGACAAGACCTGGCTGGAGTGGTTCCTGTCCGCGCACGCCGTCCCGGGGCTGGAACTGTGGGAGAACGGGACAGCGCCCTGACGGCATCTGGCATCCGCGCCTGATGATGATCCTCACCGCCCTCGGTCATACCGACACGATCGTGATCGCCGACGCCGGACTGCCGATCCCACCCGGGGTCGAGCACATCGACCTGCTCTGGCGGCGCGGCGAACCGGGATTCCTACCGGTCCTGCGTGCGGTGCTCGCCGAGGCCACCTTCGAAAAAGCCGTCTACGCCGAGGAATTGGCCGAACCGGCGATGCTGCGCGGCCTCACCGAGGCCCTCGCGGACCTGCCCGCCGACACGGTCGGGCACGAGGAGTTCAAGAAACGCACCGCCGCCGCCCGCGTGATCATCCGGACCGGCGAGGCCACCCCGTACGCCAACCTCCTGCTCTATGCCGGAGTTTCCTTCTGAGCTGCGGCTTCGCCGAGTTCAACTCGTGTCACACGACACCTCGAGCGCACTGTTCACCGTTATTCGAAAGAGGTACACCCCATGCGCACCAGGACACTTCTCGCCGCGGTGCTCGCGGCGACGGCCACGGTCACGCTGTCGGCCTGCGGTCAGGAGTCGACGACCTCCGGCCCGGCCCCCGCGTCCGGCGGCAAGCCCACCGTCTGCCTGATCATGAAATCCCTTGCCAACGAATACTTTCAGCAGATGCAGGCGGGCGCGAAGGCGCACGTCGACCAGCTCGGCACGCTCACGCTGCAAGCGGCGGGCATCCAGAACGAGACCGATGTCGACGGGCAGATCGCGTTGGTCGACAAGTGCATCACCCAGCAGGTGCAGGCCATCGTGATCGCGCCCGCGGATTCCAAGGCGCTGGTGCAATCGGTGGTCAAGGCCGACAAGGCGGGCATCAAGGTCGTCAATATCGACGTGGCGCTCGACCCGGACGCGCTGAAGGCCGCCGGGGTGGAGGTGCCGCTGGTCGGGCCCGACAATCGCGCGGGGGCCAAACAGGTCGGTGACGTGCTCGCCAAGGCGGTCGGTCCCGCCGGGAAAGTCGTGATCCTGGAAGGCAATCCGGGCGCGGACAACGCGCTGCAACGCAAGAACGGTTTCAACGACACCATCGCCGAGTCGAAGCTGAACCTGCTGGACTCCAAGACCGCGCACTGGGAAACCGACGAGGCGTACACGGTGTTCGGGAACATGCTCACCTCGCACCCCGACATCCAGGGCGTGATGGCCTCCAACGACTCGATGGCGCTGGGCGCGATCAAGGTCATTCAGGAGCGCAAGGCGAACGTGAAAGTCGTGACTATCGACAATATTCCGGCCGTCAAGCCCTACCTGCAGTCCGGGCCGGTGCTGGCCACCCTCGACCAGTTCGGCTCCGAGCAGGCCGGTGACGGCATCGACGTGGCCATGAAGCTGATCGGCGGGCAGGCCGTCACCGGCTGGCAGAAGACCCGGATGACCGTCGTGACCGCCGGATCCTGACGGTGGGAGCGGCCATGAACTCCGAATCCGATGTGCTGCTGCGCATCTCCGGGCTGGTCAAGCGCTACCCGGGTGTGACGGCTCTCGACGGCGTCGACCTCGAGGTGACCGCCGGTGAGATCCACGTTCTGATCGGCGAGAACGGCGCGGGCAAGTCCACGCTCGTGAAATGCCTTGCGGGCGTGGAACAACCGGACGCCGGGACCATGACCCTGGGCGGTGTCGAGCATCGTCCCGCCGGTGCCGCCGCCGGGTTGCGCGCCGGAATCCGGGTCGTGCACCAGGAACTGGCGCTGCTGCCCGCGCTGACGGTGGCGGAAAACCTCTTCCTGCAACGGATGCCGCGGCGATTCGGTGTGGTCGACCGCCGCGACATGCGCAGGCGCGCAGCGACACTGCTCGCCCGGGTGGGTCTCGACGTGTCACCGGACCTGCCGGTGGGGAGGCTGGGCATCGCACAGCAGCAGCTGATCGAGATCGCGAAGGCGCTCTCGAGCGAATGTCGGCTGCTGATCATGGACGAACCCACCGCGACGCTCACGCCGCGCGAAACCGCCACCCTGTTCACGGTGATGCGCCAGCTCAAAGCCGAGGGCGTGGCGATCATCTTCATCTCGCATCACCTCGACGAGATCTTCGAGATCGGCGACCGAGTCACGGTGTTGCGCAACGGAACCAGTGTCGCTGCCCGCGTGATCGCCGACATGACCATTCCCGAACTGGTCCGCATGATGGTCGGCCGCGATCTGGCCGCCGAATACCCGCCGGTCACCGCGCGGCCGACGGGTCCGGAACTGCTGCGGGTCAGCGACCTCGCCGTCACCACGGGCGCGCCGCCGATCTCGTTGAGCGTGCACGCGGGTGAGGTCGTGGGTGTCGCCGGGCTCGTCGGTTCCGGTCGCACCGAGGCCATGCGGGCCATTTTCGGGGCCGACCGACCGGCCGCGGGCAGCGTGCGCGTCCGCGGCCGGGACGTGCGCATCGGCAGCCCGCGCGACGCGGTCCGGCACGGCATCAGCTTCCTCACCGAGGACCGCAAGGCCCAAGGGCTGGTGCTGGACCTCTCGATCGCGGCCAATCTCAGCCTGGCGGGGCTGGATCGGGTCAGCGGTGCGGGGCTGATGCGGCATGCGACCGAGATCGCCAGCGCCACCGCGCTGTCGGACACCCTGCGGATCAAATCCAGCGGCCCGGACCAACTGGTCCGGTCGCTCTCGGGCGGCAATCAGCAGAAGGTGGTGCTCGGCCGCTGGCTGGCCGTCAACGCCGACCTGCTCATCGTCGACGAGCCGACCCGCGGCATCGATGTCGGGGCGCGCTACGAGATCCATCAACTCCTGCTGGATCTGGCGGTCGCGGGCAAGGGGGTGCTCGTGGTGTCCTCCGACCTGCCCGAACTGCTCGGCATCTGCGATCGGATCCTGGTCTTCTCGGCCGGGCGGATCGCGGGCGAGGTGGCGCGCGCCGACTTCGACGCCGAGCGCATCCTCGGCCTCGCCTACTCCGGATATCTCAAGAACGGTAATGCAGCATGACTTCGATCAGCATGGCGCGGGCCAACTCTCGCGCCGGACAGGCGCTGAGCCAGGTGCTCGGCGAGGCGGGCATCGGGGTGGCCCTGATCGCGCTGGCGGGCTTCTTCCTCGCCGCCGCACCGCATTTCGCCACCACCGGCAATGTCCGCGACATCATGACCCAGATCACCCTGAACACCATTCTCGCGGTCGGCATGACCTTCGTGATCCTGGTGGGCGGCATCGACCTGTCGGTGGGATCGGTCATCGCGCTGTGCGCGGTGGTGGCGGGCAAGGCCATGGAGAACAGTGGCTCCTCGGCGATCCCGCTGGCCATCGCGGTGAGCATCGCGATCGGCGCGGCCTGCGGCCTGATCAGCGGCTTCGTCACCGAGCGCTGGCGGGTGCCGTCGTTCATCGTCACCCTCGGCATGCTCTACGTGGCTCGCGGCGCGGCCGAGCAGTACACGGGCGCGCGGACCATCTACAGCCTGCCGAAGGCGCTCACCAGTTTCGGCACCGCCACCGTCGCGGGGGTGCCCGCCGTGTTCGTGGCCGCGTTGGTGATCGTGGCGATCGCCTGGTTCGTGTTGTCCCGCACCGTCTTCGGCCGCCTGGTGTACGCGACGGGCAACAACGAGGAGGCGGTGCGGTTGTCGGGGCATCGGACCGGCTTGATCAAGGTCGTGTGCTTCGTGATCGGCGGACTGTGCGTCGGGGTCGCTGCGGTGGTCTACATGGCGCGTCTCGGCGTGGCGAGCCCGATTCTGGGACAGGGCTACGAGCTCAACGCGATCGCCGCCGTGGTCATCGGCGGAGCGAGCCTGTCCGGCGGCCGCGGCTCGGTGATCGGCACCTTGCTGGGCGCGTGCCTGCTCGGCGTGCTGACCAACGGCCTGCTGCTCATGGGTGTTTCGGACTTCCAGCGCATGATCGTGACCGGTGCGGTGATCATCGTCGCCGTCATCCTCGACGCCTACCGCAAACGGCTGATGACCCGACTGTCCAGCAATTAGATTGCGCGCGATGGATTTTTGTGAATCCTCGTACCGGCGCACGGTGAGGCTGGGATCGTGGGATGCGGAGACAGCCACAACGGAAGGTCCGAACCATGACCGCCACTCATCGCCCCACGGCACCGACCACCGATGACAGCGGGGCGATCACCGAACTTCGTGAGTCCTTCGCCCGGCAGCGGGCCGCGTTCGCACGGGACCCGTATCCGACTCTGGCACAGCGCCAGGATCATCTGGGCGCGCTCGCCGCCATGATGCTCGGCAGCCGGGAGCGGATCAGAAGAGCGGTGTCGCAGGACTTCTCGGTGCATCCGGAGCTGTTCACCGATCTGGTCGAAGTGCTCGGCGTGGCGGGCCGCGCCGCCTACGCGGCCGAGCAGCTCAGCGCCTGGATGGCACCGGAGACGAGGTTCACCGATCCCGGGTTGTACGGCTCCGCGCAGGCCGCGATCCGCTATCAGCCCAAGGGCGTGGTCGGCAATATCGTGCCGTGGAACTTTCCGTTCGACCTGTCGGTCGGTCCGCTGGTGGAGATGCTCGCCGCGGGCAACCGGGTGATCCTGAAGCCCTCGGAGTTCACCCCGGCCTGCGGTGAACTGCTGAAGGACATGATCGCGGCCACCTTCGACGCCGATCACGTCACGGTCGTCACCGGCGGCGTCGAGCTGGCTCGGGCGTTCTCGCAGCAGCGCTGGGATCACCTGCTGTACACCGGAAATCCGGAGGTCGGCCGGTTGATCGCCGTCGAGGCCGCCAAGAACCTGGTCCCGGTGACGCTGGAGCTGGGCGGGAAATGCCCGGCCATCCTCGCCGCGGACAGCCTCGACGCGGCGTCGGTCGGACAGGTCCTCGGCACGAAGCTGATCAAGAACGGTCAGATGTGCATCTCGGTCGACTACTGCCTGGTGCCGCGCGACGGCGTCGACGATTTCGTGGCCTTGGCCCAGGCGCACATGGCCGAGCGCGCACCGAATTTCAGCGACACCGGTGATTGCACCGGCATCATCACCGAGCGGCACCTCGACCGGTTGATCGATCTGCTCGACGAGGCCCGGGACGCGGGCTGCGCGATCGTCGAACTCGAGCCCACCGCGAAGGTCGATCGCGGGAGCCGGCGCATGCCGCTGTCGCTGGTGCTCGATCCCGCCGACGAGCTCGGCGTGATGCGTGAGGAGATCTTCGGCCCGATCCTCGTCGTCAAACCCTACGACACGATCGATGACGCCATCGGCCACGTGAACGCGGGCGAAAAGCCGCTCGGGCTCTACGTTTTCGCCAAGGACGCCGCTCTCGCCGACCGGGTGCTGACCCGGACTTCCTCCGGCGGCGCGTGCGTCAACACCTGCGCGGTCCAGGGCGCGCTGCCCGCCCTCGGATTCGGCGGCGTCGGCACCAGCGGCAACGGACGCCATCACGGCATCGAGGGCTTCCGGGAGTTCTCCAACCCGCGCGGCGTCGTCACGCGCGGCGAGGGCGACCTCATCGAAGCCCTGTATCGGCCGTACGGCGACCTCGCCCAGGCCGTCGTCAGCGCGGCGCTCGAGGG
>NZ_JBSGBY010000563.1:0-5605 GCF_053601505.1 Nocardia sp. NPDC004722 | reverse complement strand
CACGATGATCAGCACCACCACCGCCGCGATGATGCCGATGATCAGGCCGGTATTGGACTTCTGCGGCGCGACGTAGGGGCGGTACCCGGGGTGGATGTCGGGCGGTATCCGCTGGATGAACCCGGAGGTGAACGCTGGGTGGAGGCCGTGCGCGGAGCGCGGGCCGAGCTGGCGGCCGACGGGTGCTGCGTGTTGCGGGGATTCATTCGCCCGGAGTTGTTGGGCACCTTGCGAAATGAAGGTGTGGCGCTGGCTCCGCACGCGTACTACACCGTGCAGGACGTCAACGCCTACAACATCCCGCTGGATGCCGAACTGCCCGCCGACCATCCCGGGCGGATCGTGCTGCGGCGCGGAAACGCTTTCGTCGCACGGGATCTCATTCCGCGCGAGGCCCTGATTCACCGGCTGTACACCGATGCGAGGTTTCAGCGGTTCGTGGCCGAATGCTTCGATCTCCCTGAGCTGCACGAGTACACCGATCCGCTGGCCGGGTTGTGTCTCAATGTGGTCGCGCCCGGCAACTCGCATCCGTGGCATTTCGACACCAACGAGTTCACCGTCAGCATGCTCACCCAGGAGCCGGAATCCGGTGGGGTGTTCGAGTATTGCCCGAACATCCGGTCGCGGGAGGCGGAGAACCTGGCCGATGTGCGGGCGGTGCTCACGGGGGAAGGAGAACGGTTCATCCGGCGGCTGGAGCTGCGGCCGGGGGACCTGCAACTGTTCCAGGGACGTTTCTCACTGCACCGGGTCGCGCCGGTCGGTGGTGCCGGGCAACGGCATTCGGCGATCTTCGCCTACAGCGACACACCGGGATTGATCGGCACCGCCGAACGCACCCGGCAACTCTTCGGCCGGGTCCTGCCCGACCATCTGGCCGCCGGCGAGGTCCGCGGCGATCGACTGCTCGACTGAGAGGGGACCAGCGCGTGCCGGTTTCGTTGCACAGTTCCACCGGAAAAGCCTCCTTCGACGATATCTACGATCGGCCCGATCCACGCCAGTACTACGCCCGCATGGCCGAATTGGATTATCAGATACCGGAATTGGCGAAACCGCACTTCCAGCGGGTGCTGGCCGAATATCGGGACGCGACCGGAATCGCCGCGCCCACCGTGCTGGACATCGGCTGCTCCTACGGCGTGAACGCGGCCCTGCTGCGCCTGGACGCCACCATGTCCGACCTCGCCGAGCACTATCGGGCCGGTGGTGACACCGAGGAATTGCTCACCCGCGACCGCGAACTGCTCGCGAGCGGCAATCGATTACCCGGAGTCCGATTCGTCGGGATGGATGCTTCCCGTCCGGCGCTCGACTACGCGCGCGCCGCCGGATTCCTCGACGACATCGTGCACGCCGACCTGGAAGCCGCCGACCCCACCGAGGCCCAGCGCGCCACCCTGGCCGCCGCCGACCTGGTCATCTCCACCGGCTGTGTGGGCTACATCTCCGAACGCACCCTGCTGCGGGTGGCCCGCGCCCACGGCGGAAAACTGCCGTGGATGGCACATTTCGTGCTGCGCATGTTCTCCTTCGAGCCCATCGCCGCCCACTTGGACGCGCTCGGATACGAGACCGAACTGCTGCCCGGCGTCTACCGGCAGCGCCGCTTCGCGTCCCCGGACGAGCAGGCCCGCGTCCTGGACACCTTGTCCGCCAGCGGAATCGATCCGGGCGACCTGGAATCCGGCGGCTGGCTGTACGCGCAACTGCATCTTTCCCGCCCGAAGAGCGACCTCACCGACAAACAACCCTGATCGGCGAGGGACCGGAAAAGACATGCGGGATTCACCTGAAACCATCGCCGGATTGTTACGGTGAACCGGTGGCACCAGCGAAGATCGTAATTGTCGGCGGTGGTTTCGCGGGTGTGGAATGCGCCCGCTATCTGGAGCGCCGAGTCAAACCCGGCGAAGCGGACATAAAGCTCGTGACGCCCGACGCGGGCCTGCTGTATCTGCCGCTGCTGCCGCAGGTCGCCTCCGGCACCCTCAATCCGCGCTCGGTGTCGGTGTCACTGCGGCGGGTGCTGCGGCGCACCGAGATCATCCCCGGCATGGCGGTCGGCGTCGACGCGCCGACGCGGCAGGTCATCGTGCGGCGGCACTCCGGCGAGGAATGCGCCTACGAGTTCGATCAGCTGGTGCTGGCTCCCGGCAGCATCACCCGCATCCAGGACGTACCCGGCCTGCACGAGCACGGCTTCGGCATGAAGACGCTCTCGGAGGCCATGTATCTGCGCGACCACGTGCTGCGCCAGCTGGATGTGGCCGCGGTCACCGGCGAGGAGGACGTCGACCGGGAACGGTTGAACTTCGTCACCATCGGCGCGGGCTACGCGGGCACCGAGACCACCGCGGTGCTCAACAAGGTCTGCCAGGCCGCCGCCCGGCGCTACTTCCCGGCGGCCGAATCGACCATGGTGCGCTGGCATCTGGTGACCCACGGCGACAAGATCATGCCCGAGCTCGGTGAGCGCCTCGGCGCGGACGCGAAAAAGGTTCTGGCCGAACGCGGCATCGAGCTCATTTCGGGCGCATCCGCCAAGGAGGTCACCGCGCGCGGCGTGACCCTCACCAATGGCCGGTTCATCCCGTCGCGCACGGTGTTGTGGACCGCCGGTGTCGCCGCCAGCCCGCTGGCCGGGCACCTCGGCGCGGACACCGATCACGGGCGCATCGTCGTGCAGGCCGACTTCAGCGTGCCCGGACTGCGGGGCGTGTGGGCGCTCGGCGACGCGGCCGCGGTCCCCGATCTGGCCGGGGGCGTGGGCAAGACGTGCCCGCCCACCGCACAGCACGCCATGCGCCAGGGCAAGCACATGGCCAAGAACCTCCTCGCCACCCTGCGCGGCGGACAGGTCACGCCCTACCGGCATCCGGATCTGGGCCTGGTCGTCGACCTCGGCGGCAAGGACGCGCTCGCGCGGCCCCTGAAGATCGGATTGCGCGGTGTCCCCGCGCAATTCGTAACCCGCAGCTATCACCTGGGCGCGCTGCGCACGGTCGTCGCGCGGGCCCGCGTCGCCTTCGACTGGGCGGTGCACGGCCTCAGCGGAGACGACTTCCTGCGCATCGGATACGGCGACTACGCCACCCACACCATCGGCGGATTCGAGCAGACCGGCTGCTACCTCTCGCCCGCCGAGGTGGAGCTGCGACTGGAAAAGCTGTGCCAACCCGAGACACACGGCAACTGGCTCGCATGAAAACTGTTGTAGCGCAGTAAAACAACAACCCTTCTCACTACTCGAGGATTCGCCCGAATCCTGGCGCACAGACCGGTTCGTTGACCAGAATGGTGCGGTGGCCGGCCGGGGGACGGTCACACGTGTGCAAAAAGCCAGGCTGCCCCTGACCCATCGAACCCGAGGACAACCCTTGAGCGAGAGCACCTTCGCCTTCGACGAGCAGCTGCCCCGCGTGCCGCTGCCCACGCTGGAGGAGAGCTGCACCCGGTTCCTGCACTGGTGCGCGCCGCTGCTCACCTCCGACCAGTACGCCGCCACCGCGGCCAGCGTCGAGGATCTGCTGCGGCCCGACAGCCCCGCCCGCACCCTGCACGCCGATCTGGAACGATTCGACAACACACCCGGCGTCGGGAGTTGGCTCGACGAGTTCTGGCCCTCCCGCTATCTGGGCCGTCGCGACCGAATCGCGTTGAACGCCAACTTCTTCTTCCTCTTCCGCGACGACACCGTACTGGCGCGCTCCACGAGCGCCGATCAGAGCGAGCGGGCCGCGGCGCTGATCAGCGCGGCCGTCGACTACAAGCTGCGCCTCGACCGCGAGGAGATCCCGCCCGCCACCCAGCGCGGCACGCGACTCAACATGGCGCAGAACAAGTTCCTGTTCTCCGAGACCCGGATCCCGGGCGTGCCGCAGGACACCGTGCGGGTGCCCTACAGCGACGCCTGGCCGGGACACTCCGAGGCCCGCCATATCCTGGTCTTCTACCGCGGCAACATGTTCCGGATGGACGTGATCGGCCCCGGCGGCGCGCCCTACACGCCCGAGGATCTCGTCGCGGGCCTGCGCGCGGTCATGAAGGCGGGAGCCCGCCGGGCCGCCACCAACGCCTCGCCCGGACATCTGACCACCCTGGCCCGCGCCGACTGGGCGCCCGTCTACGCGGCGCTGCGGCCCACCAACGCCGCCGCCTTCGACACCATCGAGACCGCGCTGTTCTGCGTCTGCCTCGAGGACTTCGCGCCCCGCGACACCCTGCACGCCTGCGATCAGCTCCTGCACGGCGACAGCGGCAACCGCTGGTTCGACAAGGCGGTGTCGTTCATCGTCTTCGCCGACGGCGCGGCGGGCATCAATGTCGAGCACTGCGGCCTGGACGGCACCACCATCCTGTCGTTCGTCGACACGCTGCTGGAAGCCCCGGTGAGCGCGCATGCCGAGGAGTCCGGGGCGCAACCGCAGGGGCTGCCCGCGGCCGAACCGGTCGAGTTCGTGCTCGGTCCCGAGGCCAAGACCGAGATCGCCTCGGCCGCCGCCTCTTTCGCGCAGTACGCGGCCGAGACCGCCACCAGCACGGTGTCGTTCGACTTCGGCACCGCCCGCGCCAAGAGCCTCGGCATCTCCCCGGACGCGCTGGCGCAGTTGAGCTACCAACTCGCGCACAAGCGCAGCAAGGGTTTCAACGGCGCGACCTACGAGTCCATCGCCACCCGGCAGTTCCGCAACGGCCGCACCGAGGCCATGCGGGTCATCACCCCGGAGATGCTGGACTTCGTTGCGGCCATGGAGGATCCGGCCGTGGACCGGGACCGCAAACTGGTCGCCGCCCGCACCGCCGCCGAGGCGCACGTGCGCCGCGCCCAGGAATGCCAGCGCGGCGAGGCCCCCGAACAGCACCTGTGGGAGCTGCAGTGGATCCAGCGCCGCCGCGGTGAGCAGCTGGGGGCGACCGCGCCGATGGCGTTCTACGACAGCCCCGGCTGGACCATCAGCCGCGACGACTATCTGTCCACCAGCTCCGCCCCGTCGGTGAACATCCAGTACTTCGGTTTCGGCTCCACCAGCCCCACCTGCATCGGCATCGCCTACGTGCTGCTGCCCGACCGGTGGAACCTCTATCTGGCCACGCCCAAGCACGTGGCGCAGCAGATGCACGACTTCGCGCGGCACCTGCGCGAGGCGGTCGCGGAACTCACCGAACTGCTCACCGTATAACCGATTGCGGGGAGTGTGCGCTCGTCTGAAAGAATCACTCCCCGTGAAATCTTTCGAAGCCCTGTTCGCCGAGCTGCAGGACCGTGCCGCCAACCGCCCCGAGGGGTCGGGCACCGTCGCCGCCTTGGACGCCGGCGTGCATGCGCAGGGCAAGAAGGTACTCGAGGAAGCCGGTGAGGTCTGGATCGCCGCCGAGTACCAGAGCGATGAGGAACTCTCCGAGGAGATCTCGCAGCTGCTCTACTGGGTGCAGGTGCTGATGGTGGGCCGCGGCCTGCGGCTCGAGGACGTGTACCGACATCTGTGACGCGCCGGGCCGCCCGCCCACCCCCAGGGGGCGGCCTGTGGGTCGTGCCCCCCTCGTGACGCCCCCACATACCCCCTGCCGATGGGCCCCCCCAAGAGTGGCGGGGGCGTCG
>NZ_JBSGBY010000562.1:0-5609 GCF_053601505.1 Nocardia sp. NPDC004722 | reverse complement strand
CGAATTGGTCGTCGGCGACGGCGAGCTGGGTGCCGTCCGGCCGGAAGGCGAAGGGCCAGATGGAACCGGTGTGGCCGGTGAGCCGGTGCAGGGGCGCGCCGGTGCGGCCGTCGCGCACGTACACCGCGCCCGCGGTGTCGCCGGTGGCCAGCATGTCGCCGGCGGGGTCGAAACCCAGCCAGTGGATGCGGGCGTCGCCGTGCTCGGTGTGCTGCGTCAGCTGCTCCCCGGTGCCGGTGTCCCACAGGCGGATTCCACCGGTGGTGTCGCCGCTGGCCACGATCGGCTCGACCGGATGGAAGGCCACCGCGTAGACGATGTCGCGGTGCCCGGCCAGCTCGTGCACCCGGGTTCCGGTGTCCGGATCCCACAGGCCGAGCGCGCCGCCCGCGCCCGCGACGGCCAGCAGGTGGCCGTCCGGATCCCAGCAGATCCGCCGCACCGGGCCGGGCGCGCCCTGGAAGCCGCCGATCTCGCGGCCGGTCGCGCGATTCCAGACGCGCACGGCGCCATCGTGATACGCGGCCGCTACCCGGTCGCGGTGCGGCGCGATGCTGTAGATGCGTTGCGGCACACCGTCCGGCGGCGGGAACTCGTGCACCGGTTCGCCGTCGGGCAGCTGCCACAGCCGCAGCGTGCCGTCCGCGTCGCCGGTGGCGAGCAGTGTTCCGGCGCTGTCGGTTTCGAGCGGCCACGGCCAGTTCCGATGTCCGGACAGGATCTTTCGCACCGCGCCGCTGGCGGCGTCCCAGATCCGGACCGTGCCGTCGGCGGACCCGGTGACCAGCACCTTCTCGGTGTAGGCGACGGCGAAGGTGCGGGCGCGATGCCCGTGCAGGGTGCGCAGGGTCCGCCCGGTGTCCGCGCCGTAGACCACCACGCTGCCGGAATCGCAGCCGATCGCGACGGTGCCGCCGTCGGGGCTGAAGGCCAGCGGCCGCGGCAGCCGCCCGCTCTGCGCGTCCACCCCGTGCTTGACTCCGATTGTGGCGGGGGCGAATTCGGTGCGCGGCGGGGTGCCGGGCACCCGGCCGGACCCGGCCAGATCGGTGCCGATCGGCGCGCCCACCACATCGAGCAGGGCGGCACGGGTCCAGCGGCTGCCCTCCCCGCGCATGCCGGTGAGGTCGGTGCGGGCCAGCCGGGCCCCGGTCAGATCGGCACGGCCCAGATTGGCGCGGACCAGTGACGCCTGATCCAGATGCGCCCGGTGCAGCCGGGCCCCGCGCAGGTCGGCGTTCTGCAGATTGGCGCTGACCAGTTGGACCTCGGTCATATCGGCTCCCCGCAGATCCGCGCCCACCAGGGACGCCTGGTCGAGTTGTGCGCCCACCAGCCGCACCCCGTGCAGCACGGCGTGGTCGAGCACCGCGCCCGAGAGCCTGGCCTCGGTCATGTCCGCGCCGGTGAAGTCGAGCCGCGAGAGATTGCGGAACGACAGGTCCTCGCGTGACAGGTTGAGTCCGCGCAGGTCCTCGTGCGGAGAGATGCGCAGCCGGGCGGCGACGCGCGCGGCATTGGTGCGGGTGATCTCGTGCTCGGACGGATCCGCCTGTACCCGTTCGACCCAGGTCCGCAGCGCGTCGATCGGGGCCAGGTCGCAGAGGAATTCGACGGCGAGCGGCTCCAGCTGCGCCTGGCCCAGGGCCGCGGGCGCGGTCGCCCCGTCGGCGAGTTGCCGGGCCACCTGGTCGGTGACCAGCCAGTCCCGCACCGAGGAGTGGATGAATCCGAAGTGGTTGTCCTCGCCGCGCACGATGAGGCTGCGCGAGCCGAGGGTGTGCACGAACTGGGCGGCATTGAGGCGGGTCGCGTCGATCCGCTCGACGGCGGCGTTCGCGACCTCGGTCAGTTCGGCCAGGCTCAGATAGGGGCGGCCGGTCTCCCACACCCGCAGGGCGAAATACGTGACGGCGAGCCACAGTTCGCCGATTCGCAGCGTGGGCTGCGAGCCCGCGCGTTCGGGGGAGCGGTCGATCTCGTAGGTCAGCCAGGCGGTCAGGATCTCCCGGTAGAGCCGGGTCGGGCCGATGATCTGCTGCGCCCCGGCCGCGGTGCGCAGGCGTTGCTCGTCGAGGTCGGCGATGAAGCTGAGCATGCGTGGATTGCGGGCGAGTTCCAGCAGATCCGGGATGCCGCGCAGCAGTCGCATGCGGGCATCCGCCGAAGGACCGCCGGTGCCATAGCGATTCACCAGGAAGGCGTGCACCTGTTCGTGGGTGAAGTTCTCGACGCCGAGGATGTAGCGGTCGGGGTGCGGCTCGTCCTGGGTCTGCAGCGCCGCGGCGATCTGGTCGTAGGACTTGAAGTGCTGGGTGCGGCCCGCCACCACCACCTTGGCCCGGCCGGTCGCGGCCTGCAGCAGGGTGGCCATGTGCTCGGCGGCGGTGTCGTAGTTGAGCCGGGTCAGCAGTTCGTCGAAGCCGTCGAACAGCAGCACCACCCGGCCCTGGGCCAGCATGTAGCGCAGGGCGCGCAGGTCGATGCGGGATTCGCCGTTGTTGGCCAGGTGCGCGGCCAGTAGGGTGTCGAGGGAGCTGGTGCGGTCCAGATTGCGCAGTTCGATGAGGATGGGGACGAGGTCCGCGCCGGATTCGGTGATGCGGCGGGTCAGCTCGCGCAGCGCGAAGGTCTTGCCGAGCCCGAAATCGCCCAGCAGCAATACGAATCGGCCGTCGTCGGCGCTCACCAGCCGCAGCAGCTCGGCGACCAGATCGTTCTGCACCTCCCGGCCGCGCGGCGCCAGCATCCGGAAGCGTTGCGGCACATAAAGATCGGCGGCGTAGGCGGTGTCCGCGCGCAGGCGGGCCGACTGCTGGCGCACGTAGCCGTCCAGATTGGCGAGGCCCTGGAAGTCGGCGAAGCTGCGGATGCGCACGCCCTCGGCGGCCGCGCGGTCGCGCAGGTCCGGGTCGGGATCGGGGCCGAGGTAGATGAGCTGGGAGCCGGGTTTCGGTTGCGGGCCCAGGAAGCCGTCGAGGACCTGCCCGGTCACCTCGCCCACGTGCGCGCCGATGATGAGCTGTTCGATCACCGGATCGGAATTGATGGTGACCAGCAGGTACGGCGGGTCGGAGGTGGTGCGCCGGATGCGCGCGTCCGGGTAGCGCACCTGACAGACCTCGGTGACCTGCTCCAGCAGCAACTCGTGCGGCCGCACGGTCTCACCGGCCAGGGCGGCGCTGGGACGCGGTGGTTGCGGTGGGGCGGGGAGTTCCCGGGCCGGGGCTCGGCCGCGCAGGGCGACAACGGAATTCGCCCAGTCCACGGCCTGTGGCGCGGGCGGGTCGGCGGCGTCGTCGAGACGGTACCGGGTCACGCCGTCGGCGGTGAGGTGGATGAGCTCGGCCTGTCCGGGGGCGGGGGCCGACAGCACGGGCAGGGTGCCGCCGTGGTGCGCCACCGAGCGGCCCGCCCGGCTGGGGCCGCGCAGCAGCAGGTTCAGGCGCGGACCCAGCCGCCGGAAGACGGCCTCCGCATCCCGCAGCACGCGCGGATCATATTGCGACGTCACCGATCCGGGCGCGGGATCGTGGCTGATCACGCCCAGCCGGAACCAGCCCTGCGACTCGTAGGCGCGCAGTTGCCCGGCGAACCAGTCCTTCTGGCGGGTGCCGATCCAGCCGTAGTTGTCCTTGTCCTCGTGGGTGGCGGCCATGGTCGAGTTCAAACCGGCGACCACCAGCCGCAATTCGGGGATCGGGAACAGGGTCCAGGGCTGGCCGACATCGAAGACGAGATGATCCAGCCCCCGGTACAGGGCGGTGAACATCTGCTCGAACAGCTTCAACTTCGCGTAGTACGGCTGCACCGGCAGCCGGTCGTAGGCGGCGCATTCACGGAAGTAGGCGTCGCAGGCGAGCCGCGAGATGTCCTGGTTGCCGGGCACGATGACCACCCGGTCGGGCTCCAGTTTGAGCAGCACCCGCAGGCCGCTGAGAAACGAAGTGGCCTTGCGGAATTCGGTGGGATGGGCGGATTCGGTGAGATCGCCGCTGACCACGATCAGATCCGGCGGCGGCGCGCCCGCGTCCACCAGATCGGTGACCGCGCCGTAGATATGGGATTGCAGGCCCTCCGGATCGCTGGGGATGTCGGCGGACGGCAGCCCGCGCCCGAAGCGTGGACCCGAGACATGCAGGATCGACAGTCCGGCGGGCGCTCCGTGCGCCGCCGTGTCGCCGGGAAAGTCCGGCGGTGACAGAGGTCGCCGCCGCACCGCCTCGAGATCGGTTGCCGGTGACCAGATGTCATCGGCCCGCGGTTCCAGCGCCCGCCGCGGCGTCCACCGCTCCGACAGCAGCCGCTCCACCCGCTCGAACACCTGCCGGCGGACCTGCGCCGCCTCGCCGATCCCGTCCACGTCCAGAAACCCGACCCCGGACGGCAACCACTCCATCGCACATTCCCCGACGCGAATCGCCAGCAGCTTGCCTGGGTCCACCTCCAGCGCGGCCTGCCATTCCCGATTCGCATGCCGCGACGACACATAGTTGCGCGTCACCACCGCCACGACCAGATCGGATTCCCGCACCCCCCGCTGCACGAACTCCCCATAGTTCGTCCCCGGATCGAAGTCCCACGCCGCCAGCACGGTCCGATACCGTGCTTCCGCGTGTTCCAATTGCCAAGCCAGCCAAATCGCCCACCGCTCATCGGCGGGTGAATAACTGACAAAGATCGACCGAGACTGCCCACCCCACAGCGTCACCCTGCCAGTATCCCGCGCTCGGGCCGACCTCGCCGATCCTTTCTCGATGCCCGACAGAAAGGGGCCCGATCGGCCATGCGCTGGCGACCGAGCGTGCTGGACACCGTCCGGATCGGACTGTTGGTCGTCGGGTTGTTGTGTGTGGCAACGGGACTGCTGCCACGCGCCGACGCCGAGGCGAATATGCGGCGGATCGCGCCGTTGCTGTTGTTCCTGGGCAGTGTGATCGTGCTGGCGAATCTGGCGCGGCGGGCCAAGGTGTTCGATGTGATCGCGCATCGGCTGGCGATCATGGCGGGTGGGAATTACGTCGGGTTGTTCCTGCTGTGCGTGTTGTTCGCGTCGGCCACCACGACGGTGCTGAATCTGGATACGACGGCGGTGCTGCTGACGCCGGTGATGCTGGCGCTGGCGGTGCCCGCGCGGATTCCGCCGCTGCCGCTGGCCATGACGACGCTGTGGCTGGCGAACACCGCGAGTCTGTTGTTGCCGGTGTCGAATCTGACCAATCTGCTGGCGGCGGATCGGGTGGCGTTGGACGCGACCGGATTCGCGGCCAGAATGTGGCTGCCGCAACTGCTTTCGATCGCCATGACCATGGTGTGCCTGTGGTGGTGGTACTGGCGGCGGGACCAGCGGGGGACCGACCGCTACGTGGTGCCGGAACCGATTCGCCCGGCCGACAACCGCGAACGGGTGCTGCTGTACGCGTCCGGGGGCGCGTGCCTGCTGTTCGTGCTCGCGATTCCGTTCGTGGGGGATCGCATCGGACTGGCGGCCGCGGCGGCGGCGGTCATCGTGGTGCTGGTCTTCGCGGTCTGCGATCGGTCGGCGCTGCGCTGGTCGCTGTTCCCTTGGCAGCTACTGGTTTTCGTGTCCGGCCTGTTCCTGGTGGTGC
>NZ_JBSGBY010000561.1:0-5615 GCF_053601505.1 Nocardia sp. NPDC004722 | reverse complement strand
CGCCCCGCACCCCTCGCCACCGCACCGCGCCCTCGCCGCCGCACCGCTCCGCTCGCTGCCGCAGGGCTCGCCGCCCCAAAGCTGAACGGCCCCGGCTCTTTACGAGCCGGGGCCGATCTCTGTCAGCGGATCTGGGTCAGCTGACGCGGATGATGAGGGCGTCGCCCTGGCCGCCGCCACCGCAGAGGGCGGCCGCGCCGACGCCGCCGCCGCGGCGCTTCAGCTCGAGGGCCAGGTGCAGGACGATGCGGGCGCCGGACATGCCGAGCGGGTGGCCGATGGAGATGGCGCCGCCGTTGACGTTCACCTTCTCCGGGTCGATGCCGAGCTTGCGGGTCGAGGCGATGCCGACGGCGGCGAAGGCCTCGTTGATCTCGACCAGGTCCAGGTCGGCGGGCGAAATGCCTTCCTTGGCACAGGCTTTGATGATCGCGTTGGCGGGCTGGTCCTGCAGGGTGGAGTCCGGGCCCGCGACCACGCCGGCCGCGCCGATCTCGGCGATCCAGCTCAGGCCGAGCGCTTCGGCCTTGGCCTTGGACATGACGATGACCGCGGCCGCGCCGTCGGAGATCTGCGAGGCCGAACCCGCGGTGATGGTGCCGTCCTTGCGGAAGGCGGGGCGCAGCTTGGCCAGCGAGTCGGCGGTGGTGTCGGCGCGGATGCCCTCGTCCTGCGCGAACACGATCGGGTCGCCCTTGCGCTGCGGAATGGAGACCGGGGTGACCTCGTCGGCGAAGACGCCGTTCTTCCAAGCGGCGGCGGCCTTCTGGTGCGAGGCGGCGGCGAAGGCGTCCTGGTCCTCGCGGCTGATCGGCTCGACGTCGTTGCGCTGCTCGGTGAGCGCGCCCATCGGCTGGTCGGTGAAGATGTCGTAGAGGCCGTCGTAGGCCATGCTGTCGCGCAGGTTCACGTCGCCGTACTTGTAGCCCTCGCGGCTGCGCTCGAGCAGGTGCGGGGCCTGGGACATGGACTCGGTGCCGCCCGCCACCACGATCTCGTACTCGCCGGCGCGAATCAGCTGATCCGCCAGGGCGATTGCATTGATACCGGACAAACACACCTTGTTGATGGTGAGCGCCGGAACATCCATCGGAATGCCCGCGGCCACCGCGGCCTGCCGGGCCGGAATCTGGCCCGCGCCCGCGGTGAGCACCTGGCCCATGATCACGTAATCGACCTGCTCGGGCGCGACCCCGCCCCGCTCCAACGCCGCCTTGATGGCGATGCCGCCCAGATCCGAGCCGCTGAAGTCCTTCAGCGATCCGAGCAACCGGCCGACCGGGGTGCGCGCGCCGGAGACGATGACGGAGGTGGTGGACACGATGAGGGCCTCGCTTACGTCGTATGGGTGCCGCTCCGCCAACCATCGGAGCAGTACTCCACGGTAACTCGCAGCACTTCGGCGAGGGTATGTGGGTGCGCGCTACCGTTCGTGGTGTGAGCAACACCGAGAAGACCGAATTCATCCCTTCGGAATACGTCGTCGCCGTCGATCATGTGGGTATCGCTGTGCCGGATCTCGATTCGGCGGTCGCCTGGTACCGGGACAATCTCGGCATGGTCGAGACGCATCGCGAGATCAATGAGGCGCAGGGCGTGCACGAGGCCATGCTGTCGGTGCCCGGCACGCCGACAGGCTCAGTTGCTCTTCAGTTGCTGGCTCCGCTGAACGAGGAGTCGACGATCGCGAAGTTCATCGATCGAAACGGGCCTGGCCTGCAGCAGCTCGCGTATCGGGTCACCGATGTCGAGGCGGTTTCCGCACAACTTCGTGAACGGGGCTTGCGTTTGCTGTACGCCGAGCCGCGCGGTGGAACCGCCGGTTCCCGCATCAATTTCATCCACCCCAAGGATGCTGGCGGTGTGCTGGTGGAACTCGTCGAACCGGCGGCGAAAACTACCCACTAGTACCGGGTTCCGGCCCCCTAAAGAGGCTGTAACAACATTCGCGGTCGGGTCACCATCAGTGGTCGTCACGCTGTAGTTTGTGGGGCATGTCGTCCACTGAGCCCGATCGTAATCGCTTCGTTGCACTGCCCTTTACCGTTGTGCGGAAGGGCTATGACCGTGACGAGGTGCGTAACTACTTCGACCGTTTCGATGCCGAGCTAAGGGTCACCGCCACCGATCGCGATGCCGCTGCCGCCCAGGCTCGCAACCTGGCGGCCCAGCTCGAGGATGCCCGAGACGAGATCGACGAGCTCCGTAAGGAGGTCGACCGGCTCTCCGTGCCGCCGACCACCGCCGAAGGTATGTCCGATCGCATCTCGCGCATGCTGCGCCTGGCCTCCGACGAGGCCTCCGAGGTTCGCGCCCAGGCGCAAGCCGAAGCCGCCGAGATGATTTCGATCGCCGAGCAGCAGGCGACCGAAATGCGTGGGAAGTACGAATCGCTCCTCTCCGAGACCAAAGAGAAGCGCGAAGCGCTCGAAATCGAATTCGAGCAGACCCTCGCGAACGCCCGTTCGGAGTCGGCGAAGATCGTCGAGGCCGCCAACGCCGAGGCCGACCGCCTCACCAAGGAGTCCGACGCCAAGCGCAAGGCGACGCAGCAGGACTTCGAGGTCACCATGGCCGAGCGTCGCACCAAGCTGACCCGCGCCATGGAGGAGCTCGAGGCCACCTCGCGCGCCGAGGCCGCCCAGCGCATCAAGGACGCCACCGACGAGGCCAACCGCCTCATCACCTCGGCGACCAACACCGCGGATCGAAAGATCGCGCACGCCAAGGAACTCGCCGAGGAGATGCGCGTCCTCCGCGGCCGCGTCCTGGCCCAGCTGCTCGGCATCCGCGGCCAGCTCGACTCGGTCCCGGCCATGCTCGCCGCCGTCAACCGCGAAAGCGAACTGCTCGACGGCGCACCGGAACAGCGCTCCCTCAACAAGGGCGGTCGCAAGGCCATCTCCGACGCCCGCGATGACGACGACTTCGTCGACGAGCGCGAGAACGCCGACGTCTCCAGCTAATTCATCAACGGGCGACAACCCGAAGCCGTTCGAAGGCCGCTTCCCCCGCGGGGAAGCGGCCTTCCTTATGCGTGCCGACGGACGCTCATCACCACCCGGCGGACCCGGTGGACGTCTTGCATTGCGCGGCATAACTGCCGAAAGACGGCTGGCAGGTCCCCCCCGGCAGGGACGTGACATTGACGTCCCGCGCGAGGGTGCTCAGCACCGATCCATCCGGGTTGTATTGCGTCGCAACGATGTGATGCGCGCCGACGGTGGTGGGCTCGAAAGCGATCGTGCTGTTGGTCCCGGAAACCCCGTTGGTGGTGACGCAGGCTCCGGTCGTCCCGGGACTGCCCGGCAACGCCTTTCCATTGTCCGTGAAATAGACCGGCGGGGCGGCGGGAGTGCTCGCCGGATTACAGGTGATCAGCGCGTTGATGTTCCAGCTGTCGACCATTCCGAAACCGTCCGTGTGCACGATCATGTCCGTGATGTCCGCCGAAGCCGACGGACTCCCCGCCAGACTCACCGCCACCGCCGCGAACGCCCCCAGCGCCAACCCGATTCGACCTTTACTCATTCCGAACTCCTTGTAAAACATGCTTACTTCAGTTCGGGAAAACTAGCCCTCCGAACTGGCAGAAAGCTGTCACCCAGGCACCCCAATTCCATGGGCCACCATTTCGGGGCCACCATTTCGGGGGTGTTCACGGGGCCAGAGATCCTATGGCCCGTCAGGACCAGCGGCGGGTGATCGTTCGGGTGTTGCGGCCCTTCCAGCAGCCGGTGTGCCAGTGGCGGCGATCGTCCTCGCCGTCGTAGGCGGCCCAGGCGACGATGTGCGGCGTGCCGGGGGCGATGACCTGGTCGCAGCCCGGGCAGCGGTACGGCTTGGTGGCGCGGGTGCCGGGAACCGTGCGGACGATGAAGGTCTCGTCGGTGCCCGGGCCGTGCTCGGTGCGGCCGAAGACATCGCCGACGGGCCGCGGCTCCTGGTTCGAGCGCGCGGAGTCCTTGGGGCGGGGTTTCCGGCGGGGCATGGTATCGAGGTTAGAACAGGCGGAATTCGTCGGACTCGGTGCCGCGCAGGGCGTCGTAATCCAGGGTCAGGCAACGGATGCCGCGATCGGTGGCGAGCGTCTTGGCCTGAGGCTTGATCTGCTGGGCGGCGAACACCCCGGCCACCGGGGCCAGCAGCGGATCGCGGTTGAGCAGTTCCAGGTAGCGGGTCAGCTGTTCGACACCGTCGATCTCGCCGCGGCGCTTGATCTCCACCGCGACCGTCGCCCCGTCCGCGTCCCGGCACAGGATGTCGACCGGGCCGATCGCGGTCATGTACTCGCGGCGGATCAATGTGTAACCGGGGCCGAGGGTTTCGATGTGCTCGGCCAGCAGCGCCTGCAGGTGCGCCTCCACACCGTCCTTCACCAGGCCGGGATCCACGCCGAGCTCGTGCTTGGAATCGAGCTCGATGTCCTCGACCGTGATGCGCAGCTCCTCACCGGCCTTGTTGGTGACCACCCACAGTTGACTTGTCTCCGAGTCGGTTTCGCGCTCCTCCAGCCAGCACGGCGGGCTCATCCAGTTCAGCGGCTTGTAGGAGCCGCCGTCGGAATGGACCAGCACCGAACCGTCGGCCTTCATCATCAGCAGGCGACGGGCCATGGGGAGGTGGGCGGTCAGACGGCCAACGTAATCGACCTGGCATCGAGCAATCACAAGGCGCACCGGTCGAGTCTAGTGACCGCGATTCAGCCCAACAGCATCAGGCAGGCGAAAATCGAACCGCCCGCCAGCAGAACCCAATCCGGCCAGTTGAACGGGTGCAACGGGGCCACCTGACGGCGAATCATCAAGCGGCCGATACCCAGGCCCAGGCACAGCGCCAGGAAATGACCGACATTCGTGAAGGTGTGCCACACCAGAACGCCGCCCAGCGCCAACGTGAGCCAGCTCGCCGCCCAGACGAACCGGCGATGCGGGGGCAGCACCGCGATCAACGCGCCGACCACCGCCATCGCGCCATAACTGACACCGACATCTTCGACGGTGGTGATGCTGCTGGGCATCACGTGTGAGGCCACCGCCACCCACAGGCCCACCGCCACCAGCACGGTCGCGCCGATATGGCCGATGAAGAAGGTGTGCACCAGCTTCACCGCCCCGAAACGGCGCTCCGCCAAGGCGAGCAGGCAGGCCAGCAGCGGGACGATGATGAAGACCGTGGCCGCGCCCTCACCCACCAGGAAGGCGCTGGAGAACAGTGTGCCGAACCGGCCGTCGGCCAGATTGTGCAGGTTGGTGCTGGCATGCAACACGATTCGTGTTTCGGACGGCGAACTCACCATCGTGAGCGCCACCGCTACCGCGGTCAGCAGTCCGACATAGCTGTAGGTCGCGGGCAGCCAGAGGCCGCCCAGCCGGAAACGCCGGCGGGGGGCTGCCGGTGGGGCAGGTGCTGCCTCGATGACCATGCCGTCGATCATTGCCGTTCCATCCTCGGCGGAACTGCTTGTCCGCTGGGAGTTTTCTGTGGATCCATGTTTCCAGGTATGTACCCGGGATACACGAAAGTATCCGGATACGCAGAAGGCCCCCACCAAATGGTCGGGGCCTTCGCGAATGATGTTCCGGCGGTGTCCTACTCTCCCACACCCTGTCGAG
>NZ_JBSGBY010000560.1:0-5619 GCF_053601505.1 Nocardia sp. NPDC004722 | reverse complement strand
ACCGAATCCGCCGGTACATCTCCCTCCGGTATCTCGGCCGTGGACATCGCCCGCCAGGTATCCACCCTCGCTGCCCGGCGTATGAACGGCCGTCCCTTGGCCTCCCTTGGTGAAACGCTCGGCTCTGCTCCCATGACCGCTCACTTCCTCGGTGGCGCGGTAATCGGCCGAGACGCCTCCCAGGGCGTAATCGACCGCCACCACCGGGTCTTCGGCTACACCAATCTCCTGGTGTGCGACGGCTCGGCAGTCCCCGCCAATGTCGGTGTCAACCCCAGCCTCACCATCTGTGCCATGACCGAGGCCGCCATGGCCCACATCTACCCCGCCGAACCCAGAACCTGAAAAGCCAAGGGCGGAAAAGATAAAAGCGGAAAAGATAAAAGATGCCTGGAGGAGGAGTGAGAAGGTGGCTGGGGTGGGCTCGCCCACCGGCGGTCCCAGCCACCTCACCATCCGCGAAGTTCATCGTCCCTGTGGATTTGTCAAAGAGCCTCGAGACAGCGCGAGAATCCGGATCTTTGGGTCTTTGGGTCTTTGTCTCGAGAAGGTGATGCGTGCAGTCCGTGGGCCGGGATTGGCGGGTGGCGGCTCCCGACCCGGCGTCAGCCCAGGTCCGGTAGGGCAGGCGACGTGCCCACACTTCGTCGTTTGCCCTGCGCACACCCGGGACTGATGAGCGGTCCGGGTTTCATGCTGCCCGTGATCCCCACTTCCGGCAGCTTGCGGCGGTGCTAGTGGCGATCTGCTCGGCGACGTGATGACGCTCGTTCACCCGCGCCGTGCCGCTCGGATCAAGACGCTTCGGGGCGATCCACCCACAGCGGCCCGCGAACTCCGAATCCTGCCCCATGACCACCGTCTTCCAACCGTCCGCACTGTCGTTGACCAGCGCGTGGCAGTGATCGCACGCCAAAGCAAGATTCGCCAGATCGGTCGGGCCACCGTCGGCCCAGTCGGTGATGTGGTGCACCGCGCACATCGACGCGGGCGCATCACAACCCGGGCGCGTGCAGCCCTTGTCGCGCGCGATCAGGGCGAGACGCTGGCCGGGAGACGCGAGGCGCTTGCCGCGGCCCAGGAACAGCGGGATGCCGTGCGGGTCAAGCACAGCCAGGACGGGGCGGGTGCCCGCGGCCATCTTCAACGCTTCATTGATGGAGACGTGCCCGCCGGTGGCGGTGGAGGCCAGGCCCGCACCGCGCTCGAGATCAGCGAGGCTCATGGTGAGGATGACCTGGGTCTTGAGGCCACGGTGCTGACCGAAACCGGCCGCTGGGGAGGCGGATTCGCTCACCTCGGCAGCATCGGCCGAATCGGTGGACTCGGTCGCGGTGGTGTGGGTGTCGACGGCGGCAACGGGCTGCAGCAGCGCGAACAGGGCGTCGTGGGTGCGCTGACCGGCATCGCGACGATCGTGACGGGCCGCCTCCTCGAGCGTCTTGGTGTCGAATGTCTTCTCCGACAGGGCAAGCGGCTCCAGTTCGTCGATGTTGCACATGCCCGGGCGGGCGTACTTGGCCAAGAACGCATCCAGGTAGGCACGCAGTTCCGGCGTCAGCCAACCCTCCACCTTGGACATTCCGTCGACTCCGGCACGGCCCAGGGTGATGCCGCGACGACGGCGGCGGTCGGCATCGGAGATGACCGTGCCTTCCGGGTCCAGACGAGCGAGGATTTCGCGGCCCATCTTGGGCAGGTCATCCGGCCAGCCGGTCACGCAGTGCTCGACGAGCTGTTGCTCGATCTCCGCGTACGCCTCCGGGGCGATATCGGCGGGGAGATGGTTCATGACGTCGACGACGTTGCGGACATGATCACGCGAAATAGCACCGGACTCATAGGCTTCCGCGGTGGCGGACAAGCCGACAGGGCGCTGCGTGCCGTCGATGGCGAGAAACTCGCCACACACCTCGGCGATCTTCACGCGCCCGGCCGCGTCGTAACGCGACAAGCCCAATGTCTGGCGCAGAAACTCCTTCGGCGAACCAGCACCGGTGGATTGGGGCAGCCCACGCTCGGCGATCGCGATGACGAAAGCTGAATCCAGCGCGGAGAGTTGACGCTTGCAGGTTTCCAGCAAGCGCAACGCTTCCACCAAATCGGTGTCGCTCAATTCGATAAGGCCGTTGCCGTGGACGGAGTTCGAGAAGTCCTGCACCGCGGTCACCAGTGCGGTGATGCCGCTGTTGTCGAGTGAATCCCCCTTCGAATGCATGTACTAATTCTACCGCTGCCGAAGAGCGCTGGGAACCCGAAATGTCCAGTATAGCAAGGTAATTCGAGAAAATTCAGCGGGCCTCGAGGTCTGCCACCAGGATCTGGACCAGCCGGGTATAGCGGCGCGTGCGGGGTGGGAGATCGGTTGCGCCCGCGGCGTCCACAAGCCGTGGGTTCTTGAAGACGAGCGTGCGACGGCGGTAGGTGGCGGAGCCCCCGTCCGCGGCGAGGATGTTTCGGACCCAGTCGGCGTTGGTGCCGTAGGGGAGGGGGACGATCAAGAGGGAGTCGTCGTAATGGGCTACGACGGGCGTGGTGAACGAGGTTCCGGATTTCCGGCCACGGTGGTGGATCAGGCTGTAGGGCGGGAGTTTTCCGGCGTAGAGACGGGCCAGGCGGTTGGTGACGCGGCGGTTGAAGGCGGGCAGCCAGGAGGGGGCGATGCCGTCGCCGGTGGGCGCGTCGCGCAGCCAGCGCAGTGGGCCGCGCCGCCAGGTGCCCGGCTCGGGTTCGATGCCGAAGGTCATGAGCAGCATGGCGAGCATGTCATAGTGGCCGACCAGCATGCACAGGTCGACGAGTTGCGCGGGCGAAAGATATTGGGACAGTGCGGCACTGGTGGGTTCGCTGATCATCCGATCGGCGCACAGCTCGTCGACGGCCCGCAGTAGCAGCCGCTGTTCTGGAGTCCAGCCGGGTGCATCGGGGCCGTGGGTGACGCGTTCCACGGTTTCCAACGAGAGTCCGCTGAAGCGCGAGGCGTACACGTGGTGATGCCATTCGTAGCGGGCCCGGGCATTCCAGGCCGTGCGCAGGGTGGCCAGCTCGCAGTCCACGCGAGAAAGCTTGCTGCGCAGTACGACCCGCAGACCGAGCGGGGCGTAGCACCACGCCAGCGCCCCGCTCAATCCCATCACCTCGAGCAGCTTGACCCGTCCACCGCCGCCGATCCCGCCCCCGGCGCGGGATGCCAGCCAGGTGAACGTGTGCGTGCTGCGGAACCGCCCGAGATCAGGGGTGAGCTCGGCGCGAGCGCCCCGCCAGTCCAGCGAGGCGTCGAGTCGAGCCGCGACATCGGGTTTGACGTTCACGGCGATTCCTTCGAGAGAGAGTTGGATACGGCCTCGCCGAGCGAATAGCGGCCCCGGCGAGAGGATTCGCGGCCTCAGCCGACGGTGCGGGCGGTGAAATCGGCGATGGCCACGCCGACCGGGTCCGGACTGCCGTCGTTCTGTGTCTCGGCCCCGGCGAGGGTGTCGATGTGGGTGTACCCGGGCACGATCACGCGCTGGAAGTGCGGTGCGGTCGGGATGATCGAGGCCGCGAGGTCCTGTGCGTCGAGGAAGTCGTGCACGACGCTGTCGCTGCCGTTGATGGTGATCATCGGCTTCTGCATGACCTCGGCGTTGTACTTGATGTTCGACAACGAGCCGGTGCGGCTGCCGCCCAGGGCCAGGAACGTGTCGTACAGCACCCGGGTCGGGAAATACCATTCGGTGAATCCCAATGGCCCGCTGACCATTCGGGCGAAGTCGGCGATATCGACGACTTCCTTCGACGGATCGGTGTAGTAGGTGGTGGGGGTGTGCCGGTAGTCATCCCAGGTGTAGAGCGCGTTGGGATCGACCGGGCCCACCCGCTTCTCGTGGCCGATTGTGCCGCCCACGCCCAGCCCGATGATCGGAATGCGCTGCGGGCCATCCGGTATCGGGAAGGTCTTCTCTTGCACCGGTCCGCCCGCCAGCGCGCCGAGGCTCACCTGATCCAGGCCGATGCTCATGCCGTTCTTGCCGATCATCTGCCCGAACGCCGCCTGATTGGTGAAGCGGAAGTCGCGCAGACTGTTAGCACCGGTGAGGGCGTCGGCCCAGGTGCTCGCCCCGCCCACTCGGAAGGTGCTGTCGAGCCCCCAAGTCACCGGAAGGCGCTTCAGCACATCGGATTCGGCGTCGGGCTCGAACTGCGCGGCCAGCCCCAGAATCGACAACGCGTTGAACGTCTGCGGGTTGAAGATCGGGATCAGGGCATTGTCCGCCGGGGCGAGCCCGAACTTCAGTAGCGCCGTCGAAATCGCCTCCGGCAGAGCCAATCCCAATTCACTGATCTTGCTGAACAGCGGATCGACCTTCAACCCCACCGGGTCAGCGGTGACCAGAGTGTCCAGCGCCACGAATCCGGCGCACTGGTTGAAGCCCGCGTCCTCCCGATTCCCGGTGAAGTCGGTCGCGGCGAACAGCCCGGTGAGCAGCCCGCCCTGGGAATGCCCGCCGCATAATGTCTTCGTCTGCCGGAAGCTCTGATCCGGCAGTTCGCGGGTCAACAACTCGTACTCGTCCTGCGAGGTCTGCGCGACGCCGAAGTCCGCGCCCATCTTGTCGCCCCACAGGCCGCGCCAGCCCGGGAACGTCTTCCCGTCGATCTTCTTGCCGTTGTAGTAGTAGTCGAGAGCCAGCCGGTAGTCACCGGCCGCCCGTGCCGCGTCGATGCCGGTGTTGTCCTGCTGGCAGACCCCGCGCCGCGCGAGCGACCACCACTCCGCCTTCTTGCCCGTTCCGGCCAAGCGGTGCAGCGTGTTTCGCGCCACCCGATCCATCGAGTACGCGCTGCCGGTCGCCCCGGGCTGCATGACCAGCACGGCGTCGGCTTGTTCGGGATCTTCGGGCCCGTCGGTGAGCCGGTAGCGCAGGTAGCTGATCTTGTCGCATTCCGCGGGGTGCGGGCCCGTGGACGGCAGCATCGGACTGTCCAGCGTGATCTCGCGGACCTCGATGCCGCCCCAGTTCTCGACGACTTGCTCGGTGCGCCCGAGTGTTTCGGCACTCGCGAGACCGGCGGCGACGAGGCAACTCGAGGTCGTGACCGCCACGGCGGTCAACGCTGTCAGGCCGCGCAGGCGGCCGGGGGTACGCATCGGTGGGATACCTCTGTTGTCGGTGGGTCAGTTGACGAAGCGGAAACAGGTGCGCTGACCGGCGTCCCCGGGCCGCATGGCGCGATGGCACACCATGGCGTAGTCGCGGCCCGGATGCTTCGACAGGTAGTTCCAGACGGTCAGGTTGGAGTGCAGCGGGACCACCTCCTGGGTGCCGTCCTTGAGGTACAGCGTCATCTCCGCGTCCGCGCCGTTCGGATCGCCCAGCTTCAGATCGGCCAGCCAGCCCAGCGTCCAGATCGGCAGGTCGGGGCTGACGTACCAGTTGCCCGCGTCGTAGGTGGTCCACTCCGGCGTCAGATCGGTGTGCTTGAAGTCGAATCCGGCCAGGTTGACATTGAAATTGATCGGCGGCAGCCAGCCTGCGCTGGTGCTCAGGCCCGGCGGCAGCGGGGCGGGCTGCGGGGCGGCCGGTTCGCCGACGGCGGGCGTCTCGGCCGGAGCGGGCGAATCGGCGAGCGCGGGGG
>NZ_JBSGBY010000559.1:0-5621 GCF_053601505.1 Nocardia sp. NPDC004722 | reverse complement strand
GGCGCGCCGGGGGTCGTGGTCGGCTCGGCCGGATTCGGCTGCGCGGCGGCCGCCGGGGTTGGTGTGGTGCAATCGGTTTGGAAGGGGTAGCAGGTGTTCCCGTCATTCGGGAACTGGATCTGGTTGTGATTCATCGGGAGATTCCCCTCGGGTCGTCGCCGCCGACGACGAGACGCAGCCCCTGGTGGGATTCGGCGGCAGGATCGGAAGTGGCCTCGGTGTCGGGCAGGACGTCCGACAGCAGGGCGACACGGAATTTCGTGGCCAGCGAGGTCTGCAGACCCTGCGCGCTGGTATTGATCAGGTCTCGGATCCGCTGATCGCCGCAGTAGTAGATGAGTCCGTCGCAATGGGCGGCCTGCGCGGTCTGGTAGGCGCGGTGCACCGCGTCGCGGGCATCGGCGGAGTTCTTCTCCGACAGCTCCACTTCGATGGCCCACAGCTCGCCGGCGCCGGTGGTGTAGCGGCCGTCATGGATGTGCGGGCGCCGCACCCCACGCTGGTTCGGGACCGAAACCTCGTAGCGCAGAGTGCGTTCGGAGACCCAGTTGCCGACACCGTTGCCGACCACGGCCAGCCGGACCCGCAGCACCATCAGCACGTGATTTGCGTTCTTCGGGGTCGGCTTCCAGTACCGCACCGGATGCCCCAGCAGCTCCTCGGCACTCTTGGCGGTCGGATACACCCACGACATGCCCGGCACCGGTTTCACCGGAATCTCGGCCATCAGCCCGCACTCACGCCATTTCCGCACAATCCGGCGGGTGTTCGCGATACTGGTCTCCAGTACCAGTGCGACCTGATCCAACGGGGCACCGTAATGTTCGGCAACCACCGTCCCCGCGCGCATATCGCGAGGACTCAGTCGATAGCTCATCGGTCGAATTCCTCTCTGTCCATGTCGCTTTCACGTGCAGCTGCTTCAGCGAATGCGTTCTGCCGGGGCGCGCCGGGGCCGGTCAGCATTTCTCCGGACAGCAGCCACTGCCCCGCCACCCGACCGGGCGTGTGCACGACGGGCGGAGCGGGCCGGTCCACGCGGATCGCCCGGTCGGTGTGCCCGAGCCGCCGCGCCGCTTCGGCCAACTGCGGAATCTGGGTGATGGGGGTCAGCACCCACGCCTCGGGATCGGCTGGCGGCCGGGCGGGTTCGGTGTCGCTCATCGCTCGGCCCCGTCCCGCTCATTGCCCTGCTCCGCTACAGCTGCCGTCGCGAACGCGTTCATCGGGCGGGCCGCGGCCGCTGGCCGCTCGGCTGAGGTATCCCAGCCGGGGCCCGGGTCGGTGTCCTGCTCGAACCCCGCGCGGTCGATGCCGTGGCGCTCCGCGGTTCGCAGTTGCCGTTCCCGGTTGGCCTTGGCCAGCGCCACCCGATTCGCGTCGGTGCAGGGCCGTTTCGGCGCGGCCAGGTTCACGTCGTAGAGATAGGTCGGCTTGCCCCACCGACCCGGCGGGAGCTTGCCTGCGATGTCCTGCCCGTTCTTGCGCAGTCCGGCGGCCGCGAGCTGCCGGATGGTGCGCAGATGGGTGGGAGCCATGCGCCGCTGGTAGGTCGGGATCCCTCCGCTCACAGGGGCACCACCTGCGCGTACGACGATCGAGCGGTACCGGTCGCGCAACCGAGCACCGAAGCGATCTCGCCCCAGGTGCGGCCCTGCACCGCCCGCAGTTCGGCGACTCGGGTCTGGAAATCCAGATCGCGAGCCAACCGCCGACGCTTCGGCTTCACCGCCACGACCGGGGCGGCCTGGGCCGTGCGACGCCAGCCCGGCTGGCGGTAGTCGCCGTAATTTCGGAAGCTGCGATAGCAGGTGCCACACAAGCCCGACAGGTAGCGGCGACGGAATCCCTCCGGGGTGAGGCCGTCGTGACGGAACGGGACCATCGGGTACCGGCATTCGCGGCACTTCGGACGGTCGTCGGCCACAACGCTTTCCAGCAACCCAAGCATCGCCAGCATCGCCCGGCAGTCCTCGACGTCGGTGGCGTGCCCGGCGACCTGCAGCTGGGCCCGGCGGATCTGCTCCGGGGTCATCGCTGTCCCCCGTTCTGATCGGGCAGGAGCGCGGGCAGCACATCCCGGACCTCGATCGGGTCGGTGTCCGACAGGCTCACCGGGATGTCGGTCGGCCAGATTGCGAGACGCGACAGACACGCCAGATCGAGACGGCACAGGAACTCGATAGAGTCGCGAGGCGGATTCATCGGTTTGCTCCGTTCACACGCAGCAGCGACGCCGGGAATAGCTGGGGCAGACCGGCTTTGCGCAATCGCGCGACCACGGCCGCGAGGTTCGGGTTCTCCGGCGGGTCCACCACTGCGGCGAATTCGTCGGCCACCAGCAGCACCCGACGCTCCACGTGCGGCTCGATGTCGTAGTCGAGTTCACGGTCGGCGTAGAAGTCCTCGACGAACCGCCGAAGCCCCACGACATCCGCCGGCCACGGGTGATAGAGCCGGTCGATCGCATCCAGCGCTTCCGCGTCCGACCGGTCCGCGACACCGCGGGCAATATCGGGCCACGGCCAGCGGCCTCGGTCCGCCTCCTCGGTCAGCCAGCAGCGGGCGGCCTCTACGATGCGCGGACCCGGCTTGAAGAACAGGGCGACCATGCGGTCCTCGTGCTCCCGAACGTTCATCGGGCCACCCCCTGGCCCCACGTGGGCTGGCCGCATTCGGCAGGCAGCACCGCCACTTGCACGCCCGGTGCCGGGCACACCACAACGGCCGGTGCCTGTTCCGCGCGCCGGTCGAACAACAGACACCCGCCGTACAAGCCCGCGGCAAAGGCGAACAGCAGCAGCAACAGCACAGCCTGAAGACCTGGCGGCATCGGATATGACTGCCGCAGGCCATGTCTCACGGACTTCTCCGGCGAATACCAGCTATCGATGATGCCGATCGGCTCGCCGGTGGCCTCGTTGAACGTGTAGTGATACCGCTCGCTCATCGCGCACCGCCGTCGACCACGCGAACGATCCGGTCGTCGTCGGGCGACAGCGCCACGATCGGCCAGAGCATCGCCAGTGTCGCGGGTTCGACCACTTCTCCGTCACACACGCGCTGAACGATCTGCAAAAGCATGTGCACCCCACTGCGGCTGTATCGACGGATCGTTTGCACGCGGAAGGTGTCCTGAATCGAACCCTTGTCGTTGTCCTGGAACACATCTCCGATCCGCACGACCTCACCGTCAGCAAACCGGAATTCGTGGAGTACACGGTATGACTCGCTCATCGCCACATCCCCCTTCCACGACGGCGCCCGGCGGCCCGGATGAACCACCGCGCACCAAATACGGCTAGGAACGCGCTGACGAAGACGCTGAACACGAACCCCGGCGAGATGTAAACCGCGATCACAAGCCCGACCAGAACGAGCGAAAGCAAAGTCAGACGATTCATCGCCCGGACTCCTCTACGTCGTCGGAGTCGAGGTAGAGATGGCTCAAGACCGCAGCAGCCTTGTAAAGCTGTTGAGCGACAACATCGAATTCGCTCGCTGCCGAGCCCAACGCGAACCCAGCGATGGAGACAGTCCCGCGGGCCAACTCGCGCGGAAGGTCTTCGTCATGCGCGAGCGTGGGCAGTAGCTTGACCCACTCAGTCCATTTGCGCAGCTGCGACAACACTTGCGCTGCACTGTTTCCAGAGATCGCAAGATTGCCGATCACGGCGTACACATCGGCCGGAGCGGCCAAACCCTCTTTGTCGCTGCACAACGTCGCATGAGCGAGGTACCGCCACAACTGCGCGATGGCGATACTGGCGGTCGTGATACTGGTGGCGGTGTGTGGACCGTTCAGCGGCCATAACACCTCGATGACATCAGCGCGGTCGATCTTGCGCGGATCGCTCATCACGCCACCTCCCGCGCCCAGCTGGAGGTCCCAAGCAGCGCAGACAATTTCGCCCGCGTCGTACCCGAGATCGGCGGCGAGAGAGCTACGAGCTGATCCAGGTGTTCGGAAGCGAGATCGCGCTCTCGCTTCCCACTGTCGTCGCTGGCCCGCCTCCCCGAGGGGACCGTCTCCTTTGTCCGACTTGCCTTGCGCAAGTGGTCAATTGGACCATTCATGCTGCACCGCCCGACGAGGCGGGACGGGCAGGCTGAACAAGGTCGAGCAACTCATCGGGGTCTACACGCCAGGGCCCCTTCTTGATCCGGAACCCTTCCAGGTCACCGTCTTTGATCAGGTTTCTGATCGTTTGCGGACTCATCCCGACCAGCTCGGCAGCGACCTTGACGCTGATGAGATTTCCTACCCTGCTGGGCAGGATGGAGGGGCGATTACTGTTGATCAACAGACTCAACTCCTTTGGCGAAGTAGGTGAATTAGCTTGCTAACCAGCACTTTTCGCCAAAATGAGTCTTGCAACGGTACGGAAGTGGCTGCGATCGTCCACTTTTGGACTGCAAGTGTCTTGTTCTGTCTGTTTTCAGGCGTAGAATGAAGTGATCGCCGTCACCAATGAGTAGCGGGAGGGGTTCCCATGGTGACCACCCTCAAGAGCCTGCTGCAGGACCGTCACCTGCAGGGTTATTCAGACTTCGTCGCCGAGTACAAGAAAGTCGCCCGCAGGGTCGACTCGAAACTTGTCGAGCAGGCACCAGGCAAGGCGCAGTACTACAAGTGGCTATCGGGAGAGCTACACGCGGTGCCCCGCGGGCACCACTGCCGTGTGCTGGAGGCAATGTTTCCCGGCTGGACTGCCGACATGCTGTTCCAGGAAGCCGCTGACCGGCCAGTCGCAGCGGGACGGCCGGCTACCCATCTTCCGGAAGCCGACGAAGGCTTCGAATCGTTCCTCGGATCCGAAATGGTCAGGTACGGCGCAACTTTGGTCTATCCAACGTTTGAGCTAGCGCGCGCGTCTACGCAGGCCCTCTCCGAGGCCGGCATCCCCCGCCAACACATCTTCGGCAAGCCTGACAGCGTCTTCCCTGCGAAGCATCGCATCGATGTTCCAATGGCTCTGGCCGAGAACGATGTTCGTGGACTGCTCTATGTCTTCTCAGTCCTGCAGAGATACACATCGATCGACGTCGCTATCGAGAGCGACCGAGACATCGTCGCCCAGTGCAACCGTCCATTCATATCGTTCGGGCTCAGCAGCAATGACTGCACCCACATGTACTTGGAAGACAGCCGGAAGCCTCTGTTCACGATCCAGGATGATCCCGAGTCCGGCGCCTATCTTGAGTTCCTCGAGCTCCAGGACGGGAATCGCTACAGCTCAACGGACGACACAAACGTCGGGATCATCGCGCGCGTACGACCGAATCCGGAGCTGCACCCGGAGCGAAACTGGATCTACTGCGCTGGCCTTGGTCCGCGCGGCACAACCGGCGCGAGCTGGTACCTCGCGAACTACTGGAACACCCTGCACGAGAAGGCCGGAACGAACGACTTCGTGGCCGTAGTCAAGGTTCGCTCGTACTCAGACCAGACCACGCACCTCGAACACATGCTGGTAGCGCAGACGGAGGAGTGAGATGACATTCGCAATGTTCGTCGGCCTGACGACTGTAGACATTGCCTACGGTGTGGACTCGTATCCGCCGCGACGCGCACAGGCGCGAACGCCTTGTTCGGCTTGAGACCCAGGTCCTCGATGAGC
>NZ_JBSGBY010000558.1:0-5658 GCF_053601505.1 Nocardia sp. NPDC004722 | reverse complement strand
GGGTTGCGGGCGTGGGGATGACGGGGGTCGGGCGATCGAGGTGTCGCCGGGGTAGCGGGCATGGCGGGCTGCATGATCGTGTCCCACCACGGGCGCAGGGGGCTGGGCTCGGGCCAGTACACCACGGAGGAGTCGGCGGGATCGGTTGCAGCGGTGAGGATCCGGCGGCGGCCGACGTGCGCTCTCGGGCGCCGGGTTGCGTGGGGCGGGTACACGGAAGGCATGGCGATCACCTGAATTGGGCTGTGCTGTGGTCTCGACTCGTACTGCTGCGGGCGAGTGGCCGACGCCGGCGGTGGCGGCGTCAGCCACCGCCGACAGGGGTCCGGCTCATGCGGCGCGCGCACGGCAGCGGGATCGATAGGGCCTATCGGGTCCGGTTCGCCGGCGCGGCCCGCCGGTGCCCGGTGCGGGCAGAACGCTGCTGGTGCGAAGGTAGGGCACGACGCGAGTGGCTTCGGGCCCGCGGCTGGTGTCGGTGGCGGTGAATATCACCGGTTGCCCGGCGTTGAGAGTTTTGAGTCCAGGGATCTCGATCACCTGGTAGTCGACGAATACCGCGGGACCGGAATCGGGTGTGAGGAACCCGAAGCCCTTCTCGGTGTTGAACCAGGCGACGTGGCCGTGCTGCCAGCGCGGCAGCCGCTGCGCGTCGTCGGCGTGGGTTTCGCACGCGGAGAGGGTGATCGGGCTGTCAGTCGGCATGGTCGTAGTCATCGTCATCGAAATCCAGTGGGGTGATCCAGGCTTGGTCGATACGGTCGGTGATCCCGGCGTGCTCGAGCGCGCCGCGCACGGATTCCGGCGGGGGTGCCAGCATGGTCGGGTCCAGTCCGGCCTCACGGTCGCACTCGCGGATCGGAAGGTTCTGTTCGGCGCGGTCGAAGTCACTGCCCGCCGGGGCGAAGGTCGCGGTGCCGCTCATTGCTGTCTCCTCCATTTCGTGTCGATCGTGATCGAGGTGGCGAAAGGGCCGGGTGAGCCCGGAAGAATCACGGCTGACCGGGCTCACCCGTCGACGGAACGAATGTGAACAGGACTTCCCTGTGCGGTGTTCTCGCGCGGGCCAACGACCCCGTGCCGTGGCTGCCGGTGCCACTTCGGTGGCAGTGCACGCGCCGAACCCGAAGGGTTCGAGGGGCGCTGGTGCCGGTGCGCGGGTCCGGACGCGGTCGTCGGTCCGTGGTCGCGAGAAGAGTTGTGTAGGAGAACGTTTCGTGTCATCTGTGTTGTCGGTCGACGTCTGACAGGCATCACCTCGCTCTCTGGTCATCGGATTCCGTGCCGGGCCGGGCTCGCGTGCATCGCGGGCGGGCCGCGGCTTCGACCCGGGGCGCCGCCGGACCGGCGGCCGTGGTGCCGGGCGATCGGCATCCAGCGGCCCGGCCGCGTCCGGGGCGGGCGGGGTTCGCGGCGTGGCGGGCAGTCCCACCGATCGGCGGCACGGCACAGGATGTCGTCGATCTCGGCGAACAGTCCCTCGAGATCGGGGTCCAAACCCAGCAGTCGAGGGTCCAGCCACGTCAACTCCTCGGCGGTCCCGCTCGGCGCGGGACCGCTCACGCCTCTCGTGACGAGGATCATCGCAGCGCCTCCCGTGATGGCGCCCGGTATCAGGCGTTGATGGCCTGATGTTCGCCGTTGTGGTGGATGACCTCGATCTTGCGGGGTTTGGCCTTCTCCGCGACCGGGATCACCAGGCGCAGGACACCATCGCGGTAGTCGGCGCGGATGGCGTCGGTGTCGAGGTTCTCGCCCAGGAACAGTTGGCGGGAGAACACGCCGCGGGTGCGTTCCGCGGCGAGCATGGACCGGTCCGGGTCCAGTTGCGGGCGTGATGCTTTGACGGTCACCACATTGCGTTCGATATCCAGATCGAGGGATTCGGGGTCGATTCCGGGCAGGTCGAGTTCGACGTAAAAGTCGTCGCCCTCCCGCCAGGCATCCATCGGCATGACTGCCGGGCGGGCCGATGTGCCGAACATCTGCTGGGTCAGGCGATCCAGATCCCGGAACGGATCGGTACGCATCAGCATGGTCGCCACCTCCACTCACTCCATTCTCTCTCGGTGGTGCTCAGATAACCTCTGTTATCTGGCTGAGATTTGTTTTAGCACTCGACAGAGGAGAGTGCAAGTAGTGCGCTGAGGTAATCTGGCGACATCGAGAAGTGAGGAGCAGGATGCCGGATCGACACGACCCTCTACCCGGCCCGAACAGTGATCACCGACCGGGCCCAGCACAGGCGGTATACGGAATCTCGGTGGCTGCCGAACTGGCCGGGATGGGAGCGCATTCGCTACGCCTGTATGAGCAGCACGGACTGCTCACCCCGGCCCGCAGCGCGGGCGGCACCCGCCGCTACAGTGACGACGACCTCGCCCGGTTGGCGCGCATCGCCACCCTGGTCGGCGAAGGGTTCAACCTCGTCGCGATCGCGCGGATTTTGGACCTCGAAGACAGCAACACCGCACTACGCGACTCCAACGCCGCGCTCACCGCCGAACGCGACCGACTCCGCGACACACCCTGACCCCGATCGGCCCCTGGACCGACGAAGCGAGGTGGCCGGTGATGCTCAGTTGTTGCCGTAAACGCGTTCGGGGACGACGAGTACGACTGTGCGGCGCTCGGCCGCCATGACCCTGTCGTACTCGTCCCAATCCTCGTGGGTGCCACCGGCCGCGGTGAACACCTCACGCAACAGGAGTCGCAGCCGTTCGGCGTCGATACCGGGAGCCGGGTCGTCCGGCCCGGCGATCCACACCGGACCCTCGACGGCAGCCCACTGCCAGCCCACCCGGGCGACGACCGTCATGCGGGGCCGCGCACGCAGGTTTCTCAACTTCCGCGTACCGCCGACGAGCACAATCCCCACCACCTGCTCCCCGGTAACCGGATGCCGCAGCACCCCGGCGTTGACGAGCGACGACTGAATCCTGCCGTCGGCCCCCAGCGTCGAAACCACACAGAGCCCATGATCTCCGGGGATCAACCCGGCGAAATCCGCGAGATCGCTCACCTCTGGAGTCTACGCAGCGCGGAAACTCCCTGCGGCGCACAAAACATCATGCTTCCCGCCGCCAAGCCCGAGAACAACCGCGTCACGGCGGGCGAGATCGGCAGGCTGGCAATCGGATTCACCGGATCGGCCACCTACGAACTGCCACCGGCCCTGACGCGGGTGCGGTTCTTCGCGGTGGTCAGCCCCAAACGCCCACCGAGCGGCTGAAATGCCTGGTCCTGGCTAATTCTTCTTCATCATCTCGTAGAACCCCCAAGATCATTCACTGACCTGGCGATCTTGGGGATTCTCCTATTCTGACCTGCGATTTCACGATCCCGAGACCTCCCATCATGTCTGGCCGAAACCCTTGGGCTCCCACCATTCGGGCCGCAAAATGGCACGCAAAATGGCACTGGAATTCCCACCGGTTCCGTTCTGGGGGTCCCGGCTGCACGTTCAGAGAGAATGTTTGTGTGAGATCGCGAGCCAGGCGCTGATTGGATCGTCGGATTCGTTGATCCAGTCGGCGTATTGGGTCACCAGACCGAAGACGACGTTGCGACTGTCGTCGATGACCTCGTGATAGAACGACCGGGATCGTTCGCGGCCGTAGCGCCGACGGGCGGGGATCGTGGCAAGGTGGGTGGCCGCAGCGACGATGTCACCGCTCATCAGCGCCGTGTGAACCTCGGTCAGACCGGGGTCGTCGAACTGCGCGGATATCGCGTCACGAATGGAAGTCGCTATCGACGCGTCGACCGCCGCGGCCAGGCGGGCAACCGAATTATGCTTGATGCCGAGGGCATTCAGTGTTTCGGCAGTGCCGATCGGCGCACTCGTCCCCATGTGCTCGATGAGCAGCATGATGCGATTCGACACAGTGGACGGACGAGCGTTGTCGGCTTCATCGTCGGAGGTCGGGGGAACGATCGACGGTGGTGTCACAGCGGGCGGTTCGGCCGGTCGCGTCTGTTTCCATTGTCGATTGCGCACCAGGGCAAGGTCTCCGATCGTATTCCTGGTGCGCATCTGCGGACGCGGTCGCGACTTGGCGATCAGTTCCCGCCGGGTGTGTGTGAAAACCTGCTGCAGCGAGACGAATTCGGAACCGTCGTCCAGGCCATGTCGGATGAGGTTGATCAGCTCGCCGGTGAAGGCAGTGTGGCGCTCGCCCTCCGGAGCGAGCGCCTGCTTGTTTTCAGGGGCCGCCGCGAGGACGAATGTGCCCTCGGCACTGACCTCGTCGACCACCGCGGAAGCCGAATCGGACATGCCAGCGATCGCCTGACCGCTGTAGCAGCAGTCGAGCACTACTACTCGCCGTGGCGCGCGAGCCTCGTGCAAGGCCCGCCGAATATGGTCATAGGCCAGCGCCGTATACGCGCGGCTCTGCATCGAACCGGTGAGGCCGAGCAACAGCTCTCCCGTGTCGGCGTCCTTGAGGCCGTGTCCGGTGAAGTACAGGAAGAGCGTGTCCTCAGCCTGCTCGACCGCGTCGTAGAGGGTGTGGAGCACTCGTTCCTGCGAATCCGGGTCGCGCACCAAAGCACAATGGGCTTTCGGCAGTCCCCAGAGATCGTTATCGCACAGGGATGATGCCAGGTCGTCGAGATTGTTCATGGTCGTCGGAAGCGGCGGCAGAAACCGATAGTTCGCGACGCCTACCAGGATCGCCCGCGACCGAAGAGGATTCGGGAGTTTCATTCCTGCAGGCGTGACACCACGGCGTCGGCGGCCGGTCCTTCGGCGGTGATCTGCACCGAATCGCCGTTCGAGTTGGCGATGGTGATGGACACCTTCGACCGCTGCTGCTGTAACCAGGTTTGGATCGAATTCGACAGGACGGTCAAAGCGCCCCCGCTGCCGACCGCCACGATGAGGGCATCGGCGAATCCGCCCATCTCACCGGGATTCACGACCTTCTCCTCGAAACGGACGTAACCGCGGAATTCGTCCTCGGCCGTCAGCCATCGACGTAGAGAGATCAGCTGCTGCTCGCTGTCGCGTGCGCCTTCGATCAGAACACGAACATCTCGAGTTGCCACTGCTCGAACCCCCTCGGTGTCGAAGGCATGCATGCCGCGAGGCGAGAGTAGCAGGTGAATCGCGATGTCCGGTATGAATCCGGTTGTGAGTCAATGCTTGTCGCGGATCTGCGGCGGAGGTTACCGTTTTCGATAGGGATTCCACAACTGGTTGAGGGGCGATCGTGACCTACGGTTCCTATGACCCGTACTTGCAGTCCGATCGGCGGACCGCGCGGCAGTTGGAGCGCGAGCGGGTGCAAGCCGCAGCGGAGGCACGAGACCGGCAAGCAACCGAACGAACCCGGGCGCTGGAAGAGCAAGCCTCGGACTTGGAGAATCTGCTGCACGTATCACTCGCCCGGGATGCGGCAATCGATCTGACCGAGCGTCGTCGTCGCGCGGATGTACCGCCATTGAATCTCGGAAATCTCGAGCGACCGTTACCCGCACCCGAATGGTCGGCACCGGTCGAACCGAGCAGGATGAAGCGGATCTTCGGTGGCGCCAAGCGTTACGACGAGGAACTGCAGTTGGCGCAGCAGCGCTTCGTGTGGGCACAGGACGACCATCGACGCAGGGAGGCCGCGCGACGCGAGCAGATCGCGCGGGTGCGACAGGAGCATG
>NZ_JBSGBY010000557.1:0-5664 GCF_053601505.1 Nocardia sp. NPDC004722 | reverse complement strand
CGTCGGCAGCCTGCCCGAGGGCATGAAGACCCGGCTGGCGCTGGCCGTCGCGCTGCTCGGCGACCCGCCGCTGCTGGTGCTCGACGATCCGGCCGCCGGGTTGGACCAGCGGGAAACCGCCTGGCTCAACGACTTCCTGCGAGGCCACGCCCGCCGCGGCGGGACCGTGCTGCTCACCTCGCGCACCCTCAGCACCGTGCTGCCCGTCGCCGACGAGCTGATCGTGCTGGATCGGGGCCGCGTCGCCTACCAGGGCAGTCCGGCGCGGCTGCGGCGCAGCCACCCGGATCGATTGCTGGTCAAGGCATCCAGTCCGATCGCGCTGGCCACCACGCTGGCCGCGCAGGGCTTCACCGACGCGGTCATGCGGCCCGACGGGCGGCTCGCGATCGCGGAAGCCTCACTGGCGCAACTGGAATCGGCCGCCTCCTCGGCTCGCGTCCAGCTCACCGAGATCACCCCCGAACACATCCACCCCGACCAGGTGCTGGCGGCGCTGACCCACACCGGCACGCCCACCCCGGCCTACCCCGCCTCGGCCGTCTACGGGACCTACCGGTGACGGCGACGCGCCGGATGGTTCGTTTCGGCGAGGTCGTACGAGAGGACGCTGCATGAACCTGACGGTGCCACCGGTGGTGGCTCGGGCCGCCAATTCCGAAGTGCGCAAGGTGACTTCGGTGCGGTTGAACTGGCTGATCGGCGGCGGGGTCGTCGTGGCCGGGGTGCTGGCGTTCGTGGGGTTGGGTACCGGGTTCCGGCCCGGCGGCGAGCACGCGCAGGGTTTCAGCTCCGGATCCGGGTGGGCCGCACTGCTGACCACCTGGGTGCTGGTGCTGACGGTCGCGGCGGCGGCCGCGTTCGGGGCGCTCGGGTCCGCCACCGAATTCCGCACCGGATCGATGGCGCTGACCTCGCTCTACACCCCCGACCGGACCCTGCTGCTGGGATCGAAACTGGCGGTGGCGGGCGTATTCTCGCTCGGCACCGTGGTGGCGATGGAGGTACTGGGCGGGGCCGCCATGCGATTGGCGGGCGGCTCCCGGGTGCCGATGGACGGCGGGTTCTACGGGGTGCTGATCGGGGTCGCCGTGGCCGCGATGTGCTGGGCGGTGATCGGGACGGCGCTGGGCTTCGTGCTGCGCTCCCCCACCCTGGCCCTGGCCGCCGTGCTGGGCTGGGCGATTCTGGAGCCGCTGGTGTGGATCACCCTGCGCGCCATCGGATTCGGCGGAATCGCCGCCCTGCTGCCGGTATCGGCCACGGTCGGCGCGATCAGCGGCGGGCGCTACGCCAAGAGCGCGCTCATCGCGCCGACTCCGGCGGCCATGGCGCTGCTGGTGCTGTGGAGCGTCGCGGCGGGCGCGGGCGCGTGGTGGCTGTTCACCCGCCGCGATATCTGAACGGCCGGACTCAGGCCCGATCGGCGAACAGCCGTCGCCAGACCTCGTGATCGGTGCGCGGGCCGCCGGGCGTGTCCGCGCCGTACGTCGCGATGAGACCAGGCAGGTCCAGCGGCACGCTCGGCGCGGTCATGGCGGCCAGTTCGGCCTCCACCGCCGCATCGGGAACCAGCCAGCAGACCTCGAATTCGAGGCCGTCGGGGTCGGCGGCGTAGAGCGCCTTGGTCGACGCGTGATCCGACGCGCCGGTGAGCGCGCCCGCCTTCTCCAGGGCGTCGCGGACCCGCGCCAATTCGCTCAGGGTGTCCACTTCCCAGGCCAAGTGGTAGAGGCCGATCCGGCCGGTGCGATGCGTGACCGACGGGTCGGGTAACCGGAAAAGGCCCAGGTCATGGTCGTTCGCCGAGCCCTCGGCCTGCAGGAACACCGCGCCCGGGAAGCCTTGCAGGCGCCGGAAGCCCAGCACCTCGCAATAGAACGCGGCGGACCGCTCCACATCGGAGACGAACAGGACGGCGTGATTGAGGCGCTGAATCGGCATGCCTCCACTGTCGCACCCCGCAGGCACACTGGATGGGCGGGACGAGGGCGGGAACAAAGTCGACGGTGGGGGGATTGTGTTCTCCGGAATGAATGCAATGGACAAGGCCCAGAATCCGATGAACGCGGCCGAGGATCGCGGCTGGTTGCGCCGACTCTGGCAGCGGTGCGTGGGGCACCCGTGGATGCTGACCGGACTCGGGCTGGCCATCCTGCTCGGCGCGGTCGTCGAGGTGACCGGGCCACTGCTGGCCAAGCACGCGCTCGACGGCGCGACCGCCGGGAACACCGGCATCATCGCGGCCATGGCCGGGGCGCTGGGCGCGCTCGCGGTCGGCCGGTTCCTGGCCTCCTTCGGACGCCGGATGCTCGCCGGGCAACTGGCCCTCGACGTGCAGCACGAATTGCGCGTGGACCTGCTCGGCGCGTTGCAGCGGCTCGACGGTCCTGGACAGGACCGGCTGCGCACCGGACAGGTCATCTCGCGGTCGATCAGCGACCTCTCGCTCGTACAGGGCCTGCTGTCCATGGGCCCCTGGTCGGCGGTGGCGGCCCTGCAATTCGTGCTCGCCGCCGGCGTGATGCTGTGGCTCTCACCGCCTTTGGCGCTGGCCGCACTGCTGGTGGTGCCGGTGCTGGCGTTGGTCGTCTACCGGGTCCGGCCGCGGCTGTACGCGGCCACCTGGTCGGCGCAACAGCGCGCGGCCGACCTCGCCCAGCACGTCGAGGAGACCGTCACCGGGGTGCGGGTGGTGAAGGGCTTCGGGCAGGAAGCCCGCATGGTCGACGTACTCGAGAAGCACGGGCGCAAGCTGTACGCCGAGCGCATGCGCGCGGCCCGCATCGACGCCCGCTTCAGCCCCACACTGGCCACGATTCCGCAGGCCGGACTGGTCGCGGTGATCGCGGTGGGCGGGCTGCTGGCCTTCCACGGCAGCATCGGGCTGGGCACCTTCCTCGCCTTCACCGCCTACGTGTCGACCATGACCAATTCGACCCGGATCGTGTCCTACGTGGTGGTCATGGCGCAGTTGACCCGCGCGGCCGCCGATCGCGTGCACCAGGTCATCGACAGCGCGCCCGGACACATCGATCCCGAGCATCCGGTGGCCGTGCCGCGCGGGCCGCTCGGCATCGAGATCGAGGGGCTGACCTTCGGATTCGAGCCCGGACGGCCGGTGCTGCGCGACTTCGACCTGAAGATCGCGCCGGGCGAGACCGTCGCCGTCATCGGGCCCGCCGGTTCCGGCAAATCGACGCTGAGCCTGCTGCTGCCGCGCTTCTACTCCCCCGACTCGGGGCGGATCAGCCTGTACAGCAACGACTCCCGCGCGGACATCGCGGATCTGAAGGCCGCGGAGCTGCGCGAGGCGGTCGGCGTGGTCTTCGACGAGGCGTTCCTGCTGTCGGACACCATCGCCGCCAATATCGCGCTGGGACGACCGGATGCCACCGAGGCGGAGATCCACGCGGCCGCCAAACAGGCCGCGGCGGACGAGTTCATCAACGGTCTCGCCGAGGGCTACGACACCGTGGTCGGCGAACGCGGGCTGACGCTCTCGGGCGGTCAACGCCAGCGCATCGCCCTGGCCCGCGCCCTGCTCGCGGACCCCCGCATCCTCATTCTCGACGACGCCACCTCGGCCGTGGACGCCGTCACCGAGGCCGCCATCTTCGCCTCGCTGCCCACTGATTCCGGCCGCACGACGCTGATCCTCGCCCACCGCGAATCCACCCTCGCCCACGCCGACCGCGTGATCCGGCTGCCCGCACCGGATCTCACGGCGACCCCCGAACATCTCGAGACCGAACCCCGTCATCCCGGCGTGGGGGCGACTCCGGCCGGGGCGACTTCGGCGGGGGCTGGTCAGGATGTCGAGCCGGATCCTGATACGCCGGAAGAGGTTCGGCGGGTGCTCGGCGACTTGCCGGCCGCGACCGAACAACCCAAGCTGGACGCGGCCGAGCTGCGCGAGCCGGACCCGGGGTTCAAGCTCACCCACGCGCTGCGCCTGGTGAAGTGGCTGGTCGCCGGGACCATGCTGCTGCTCGCGCTGGATGCGCTTGTCGGCGTGGGGTTCCCGTCGATCGTGCGGTACGCGGTGGACTCCGGCGTCGGCAAGCATCAGGGCTCGGCCCTGGTGGCGGCCACCGTGATCGGCCTCGTGCTCGTCGTCGCCGGCTGGCTGGTGGCGGCGACCTCGCTGCTGTGGAGCAACCGAGCCGGGGAGCGGGTCCTGTTCGGGCTGCGGGTGCGCAGTTACGCGCATCTGCAGCGGCTGGGGCTGGATTTCTACGAGCGGGAACTGTCCGGCCGCATCATGACCCGGATGACCACCGACATCGACGCGCTCTCCACGTTCATGCAGACCGGCCTGCCGGACGCGCTGGTGGCGCTGCTGACGGTGGCCGGAATCGCGGTGGCGCTCATGGTCATCGACCTGCAACTGGCCACCATCGTCTTCGTGACGCTGCCGCCGCTGCTGCTGGGCACCTGGTGGTTCCGCAAGGTGTCCGATGCCGCCTACAGCGCGGCGCGCGAGCATTCGGCCACGGTCAACGCCGACTTCGCCGAGAACGTCTCGGGTCTGCGTGTGGTGCAGGCGAATCGGCACGAGGCCGCCGCGGCGCTGCGCTTCGCGGGCTACTCCGACAATTTCCGGGTCAGCCGGATGCGGGCGCAGCGGGCCATCGCCACCTTCTTCGCCTTCGTCGGCATGTGGGCGGATCTGGCGCTGGCGTCGGTGGTGTTCACCGGTGCGTGGGCGGTGGCGCACGGGTCCACCACGCCGGGCACGCTGGTGGCGTTCGTGCTCTACCTGCAACTGCTGTTCGGTCCGATCATGCAGCTGTCGCAGCTGTTCGACGGGTATCAGCAGGCGCGGGTCGGGTTGCGCCGCATCGGGGAACTGCTGCGCACGCAATCGTCCATCGCGCCGGATGCGGCCGAGCCGACGGTCATCGACGGGCACCTGCGGGGGCGAGTGGATTTCGAGAACGTCCGCTTCCAGTACCCGGGCGCGATCAAGCCCGCCCTCGAAGGGGTCGACCTCACCATCCCGGCGGGCGGCAGCCTGGCACTGGTCGGCGAGACCGGCGCGGGCAAGTCGACCATCGTGAAACTGCTCGCCCGGCTCTACGACATGCCGCGAGAAGACCTGTCGCACGAATCAAGCACCGCCCTGTCGGGTGACAGAAATCACGACAACTCCGGCGTGATTCGCGTGGACGGTGTCGATATCCGCGACTACCGACTCGGCGAGTTCCGCGCCCGCCTGGGCGTGGTGCCGCAGGAAGCTCACCTGTTCACCGGCGACATCGCCAGCAACATCGCCTTCGGAAAACCGGATGCCACACCGGATCAGATCGAGACGGCCGCCGCCGCGGTGGGCGCGCTGGCAACCATCCAGGCATTGCCACACGGAATGAACCAGCCGGTCGGTGAACGCGGCCGCGGACTCTCGGCCGGACAGCGGCAGCTCATCGCGCTGGCCCGGGCCCAGTTGGTCGACCCCGATCTGCTGCTGCTGGACGAGGCGACCGCCGTGCTGGACCCGGCCGCCGAGGCATCGGTGCTGGTGGCGAGCGAATCCGTGACACGCGGGCGGACCTCGGTGATCGTCGCGCACCGGCTCGCCACGGCCGCGCAGGCCGACCGAATCGCCGTGGTCGAGCGCGGGACCATCAGTGAAATCGGCACGCACGAGGAACTACTCGCGGC
>NZ_JBSGBY010000556.1:0-5685 GCF_053601505.1 Nocardia sp. NPDC004722 | reverse complement strand
CCGGCAGATCTCGCTCGTAGCGCAGGATATCGAGGCCCTCGGTGGCCGACAGGTCGGCCACCCGATCCATCGATACCTCTTCCGGCAGACCGATATAGAACTCCGCGCCCAGCGGACCGGCGATGTCCTCGGCGAAGATCCGTCCCAGCGTCCGGTGATGCGGATCCACCCGCCGCAGCAGCTCGCCCTGATACAACCCGGCCGTGATCGGGTGATAGCCCTGCCGAGTTCCCGGCCGCCACAACGGTTTCTGCTCCGCCAGCACCACCGCCATGCCGTCCAGATCGGCCATATCGGTGAGCCGGAACGGCCGATCCAGCGCGGGCAGGCCCGCCTGATGATCCAGCAACTGCCGCACGGTGATGGATTCCTTGCCGTGCGCGGCGAACTCCGGCCAGTGCAGAGCCACCGGATCCTCGTAGTCCAGCAGCTCCGCCGACACCGCGGCGGCCATCGTGAACGCGGCCATCCCCTTGGTCGAGGACCACACCGGGGCCATGGTGTCGCGCTCCCACGGCACCCGCCGCCGGCGATCACGATGCCCGGCCCACAGGTCCACCACCGGCCGATCCCCGTCGAATACGGCCACCGCCGCACCGATCTCGCCGTGCCGGGTGAAATTGCGGCGGAACGCGTCGGCGACCGGACCGAAGCCGGAGTCCACCTCGCCGTGGATAACCTGCTCACTCATGATGCGTCGATGGTAGCCGGGGGCATCGCTCGCGCGGCACCCCCGAGACGGCTGCGACGCACCCCACAGCGGGCTGCGCCACCGTATAGCTGAAAGCCGTTCCAATGGCCCTCGACACGACGCCCCGATGGCCGGAATACGCCTCTGACCAGGTAGCGTGGCCGTACATGCCTGGACTCCAGCGGATTACCGCGTCATTGCTGCGGACCAAGCCCGTCGAACAGCTCACCTCCGACGGCGAGCACACCGCACTGCGGCGCAGCATGGGCCTGATTCCGTTGATCGCGCTGTCGGTCGGCGCGACCCTCGGCACCGGCATCTTCGTGGTCCTCGGCGAGGCCGCCCCGCTGGCCGGGCCCGCCGTCGTGGTCTCCTTCGTGATCGCCGCCCTGGCCGCGCTGTTCTCGGCGCTGTCGTACGCCGAACTGGCCAGTGCCGTCCCGGTATCCGGGTCGGCCTACTCGTATACCTATGCGACGCTGGGCGAGATCGTGGCCTGGATCTGCGGCTGGTGCCTGCTGCTCGAGTACGGGGTCTCGGTGGCGGCGGTGGCCGTCGGCTGGGGTGCCTACCTCAACGAGTTCCTCGGGTCGACCGTCGGCTGGCGGATCCCGGACGTGCTGGCGCAGCCGCCCGGCGCGGGCGGCGTGTTCAATCTGCCCGCGGCCATCGTGGTGCTGCTGGCGACCGTGGTGCTGCTGGGCGGCATCCGGGAGAGCGCGCGCGTCACCACCGTCACCACCATGATCAAGATCGCGGTGCTGATCTTCTTCGTGGCCGTCGCGGTCACCGCGTTCGATTCCTCGAATCTGCACCCCTTCGCGCCCGAGGGCGTCTCCGGCATCGGCGCGGCCGCGTCGATGGTGTTCTTCTCCTTCATCGGCTTCGACGCCGCCTCCACCGCCGGTGAGGAGGCCAAGAACCCGCAGCGAGATCTGCCGCGCGCCATCATCATTTCGCTCGGCATCGTGACGCTGATGTACGTGCTGGTGGCGCTGACCGCCGTCGGCGCGGTCGGCGTGGACGACGTCAGCAGCTCCGGCGCGTCGCTGGCCACCGTGCTCGAACAGGTCACCGGACGCGGCTGGCCCGCCACCATCCTCGCGGGCGGCGCGGTCATCGCCATCGCCTCGGTGGTGCTGACCGTGCTCTACGGGCAGACCCGCATCCTGGTCGCCATGTCCCGCGACGGGCTGATGCCGCCGGTGCTCTCGCGGGTCGGCAAGCAGCGGGTACCGACGGTCAACACGCTCATCGTCGGCGGCGTGGTCGCAGTGCTCTCCGCGCTGGTGCCGCTCGGAGAGCTGGTGAACGCCACCAATATCGGCACCCTGGTGTCGTTCGGGCTGGTCAACATCGGTGTGCTGGTGCTGCGCCGCACCAAGCCCGACCTGCCGCGCTCCTTCCGCACCTTGGTGCCGCTGGTGCCGGTGATCGGCGTCGCCATGTGCGTGTGGCTGCTCATCCACCTGCCCGGCGTCACCTGGCTCGCCTTCACCCTGTGGTCGGCCGTCGGCCTGATCGTCTACTTCGGCTATGGCCGCCGCCGTTCGCTGTTGGACCGGAACGCGAAAGCCGCAGCGCCGGAAATATATTCGTAACTGCCCCGGAGCGCGGCGCGGGGGAAGATCGAGCACACGTAGGCTCGTCATGTGCGAGCGCTGGAGCAGATTCGACGGTGGCCGGTCCGGAACGCGGCGGCGGGCGTCGTCGTGCGCGGTAAAGGCGTGGTCGACACCGAGGGGGACACCGCGAAGGTCTTTCCCCTGGCCTCGGTGACCAAACCGCTTGTGGCGTACGGGGTTCTGGTGGCGGTCGAGGAGGGGGCGATCGAGCTGGACCAGCCCGCCGGGCCGCCCGGATCGACGGTGCGGCATCTGCTGGCCCACACCTCCGGGCTGGCCTTCGACTCCACCGAGGTGCTGGCCGCGCCGGGGGCCAAGCGCATCTATTCCAGCGCCGGATTCGAGGTGCTCGCGGATTTCGTTGCCGCGCAGACCGGTATCCCGTTCGACGCGTACCTGCGCGAGGCGGTGTTCGAGCCGCTGGGCATGACCTCCTCGGTGCTGGCGGGTCCGGCCGGGCATGCGGGCCGCTCCTCTGTCGCAGATCTCCTGCGGTTCGCCGAAGAATTGCTGAATCCGGCGGTCGTCAGTGCGGAATTGGTTTCCGAAGCAAGCACAGTGCAATTCCCGGATCGCAATGGCGTCCTGCCCGGATACGGGTCGCAGCGCCCCAATGACTGGGGTCTCGGATTTGAAATCCGGGACCACAAGGTGCCGCACTGGACCGGTACCGCGAACTCGCCGCGGACTTTCGGGCACTTCGGGCAGTCCGGGACATTTCTCTGGGTCGATCCGGACGTCGGCATGGCGTGTCTCGCGCTGGCGGACGAAAATTTCGGGGACTGGGCCCGGGTGGCGTGGCCGCCCCTCAGTGACGCCGTGATCGTGGAGTTTGAGCGGTAGCCGACACGGGCAATAAGTAACACACGCAACATCGGGCACTCCAGTAAACTCGGGCAACGCCGAGCATCGAGATGGGTCGTTGGGGAAGACGTCCCTCGTCGAGCCGGAGGTGTCAGTGGTGCGTGCGTCTAGTCAGTTCGCGGAGTCGACGTCTGGAGTCGTCTATATTCATTCGTCGCCGGCCGCGCTGTGCCCGCATATCGAATGGGCTCTCACCTCCACCCTCAAGGCACCCGCGAAACTCCGGTGGACCGCGCAGCCCGCCGATCCCGGGCAATTGCGCGCCACCACCGACTGGTACGGCCCGGTTGGTACCGGCAGCAGATTAGCTAGAGCATTGCGGGACTGGCCCGTGTTGTATTTCGAGGTCACCGAGGAGCCCAGCGAGGGCGTCGACGGCGAACGCTTCTCCTTCGTCCCCGGCCTCGGCCTGTGGAACTGCGTCACCAGCGCCAGCGGCGATCTCGTGGTCGGCGAGAACCGGCTGCGCGCCATCGTCGCCGAGGCCCGCGCCCATGGGCGCTCCTCCGCCGCCGAGATCGCCGCCGAGATCGACCGCGCCCTCGGCACCGCCTGGGACGACGTCCTCGAGCCCTACCGCCTCGGCGGTGACGGCGCGGAGGTCACCTGGCTGCGCCGCGACGTGGGCTGACCCGACCACCTATGCGTGGCATCCCTCGCGATCATCGCGAACCGGGCAGAATGCCCAGAGAGCGACAGTCGACGAGGAGGATTTCGTGCGGACCACAGCGAAGATCGCAGGCGCGGCCCTGCCTTTGACAGCGGCCGTCGTGGCCCTGACAGCGGCCCTGACCCTCACCGCCTGCAATGACAGCACCTCCACCGCGGCCGTCGGCAGCAGCAGCCCCAAGGCCGCCGCCGCCCCCTCCGCCGCGGGCCCCTTCCCCGCCGCCGGTCACCAGGCTGTCCAATGCGGCACCGGCCCTTGGGGCTTGGCCGTTGTAGCCTCCACCGCCCACGGCGACGACTTCTGCCCCACCGCCCTCTCCGTCGTGACCGCCTACGCCGACGAACGCGGCAAGAAGTCCACCGGCGACATCGCGGTCACCGTCGACACCATCCGCTGGGTCTGTGGCGAACGCCAAGGCAACCCCAACCCCTACCAGGAATGCGCCAGCCAGAACGAATCCGCCGACAAGGTCCGCCTCTACTCCTGAGCCGCGGCGCGGAAGTCGAGTAGGTTCACGAGGGCTATCGCGCCCGGGATCAACAGGAACAGCAAACTCGTGGGCCCACCGGCGAACAATCCGGCGGGAGTGTCGTAGGGGACTTCGCCCAGCGGGTCGCCGACGGCGCCCAGCGCATAGACACCCAACGCCCAGCCGACGGTGACCGCGGTGAAAGCCGGTCGCGGCGTGAGGAAGGCGAGCAGTGTCGGCGCGGCGGCGAGTAGGACCGGCGGGATGACCCACCAAGGGGAGTTGCGTTCTCCGATGAACGCTTGCCAGCCTGCGTAATGAGCGATCCCGAGGAACGCCGAGATCGCCGCCACGGCACCGAGTGAGACCGTCGCGATCGGGAATGATCTACGAGGAACGGCGAATCCGAGCCTGCCGCCGGTGTCGAGCAGCAGTACGCCCCCCGCGCACACGCCCGCGAGCACGATGGCGCCGGTGACGGTCAGGGCCAGCCCGTGTGATTTCGGGTCGACGCTCAACCCATGACTCTGGAGCCAGCGCAGCCGCACCACCAGCCCCACCGTCCCCCACACGGCGGTGAGTGCCGCCCCTGCCACCAAGCCCGGTCCGAATCTGCGGCGCAGCGCCGGAACGAAAACCGTTGCGCCGGTGCCGATGGCGATCACGGACAACCTGTCGAGGAAGGTCGCGAAGTCGGGGATCTCGTTGGTCGGATGCGGTCCGAGCAGCTGCAGCAGACCGGCGGCCATCGCCAGTAGACCCGCACCGAAGGCGAGAATCTGCGCCCCGATGCCCCTCCGCGCCGGGCGATCCGAAGGCAGGCTCCCCACGGTCTTCCCGGATGCGCGCATGGGCGTTCCCCGCGACGGGAACCCACCCGGGTCGGGACCGAGGTCCATGGGCGACGCCTCGCCAGGCGGCGCTGCCGACGAATCGTCCTGGGCGCCCGTATGCGAACCCGCATCCGGCCGTCCGGCGGCGGGCAAACGAGGGCTGTCCATGGTGGATGCGCCGCCGAGGATTTCGCGGGCGGCGGAGGCCACGACCGGGACGTCACTGATCGCTATGTCCCGCAGGGCTTTGCGGGCTGTGTCGGCGCGAACTTCGTCGCTGGAGGACAGCAGGGTGCCCAGCGCGTGTACCGCACCCTGTCGGATTTCGGGATGCGGGCTGTCGAGCGCGGTCCGGATCGAGTCCGGCAGACCGGCGCGCGCCGCGGGGAGGGTGGCGACGAACTCTTGACGGGGCGGGGTCGCGAGAGTTGTTGCGTTGCGCGGGTTTCCGTGAGCCGTTCGCTCGCCTCGGGCGGAGCTCAGTACGCGGGTGGCGGCGTCGGCCAGGGCGGTACAGGTGGGGTAGCGGTCGT
>NZ_JBSGBY010000555.1:0-5693 GCF_053601505.1 Nocardia sp. NPDC004722 | reverse complement strand
ACAGGTACTCCTCGCCGGGCTCCAGGGCGAAGTGGTTGCGCGGCAACGACACTCGCAACTCGGTGCCGGGTAGAGCGGTGCGGAACAGGTGCGCGGAGCCGCCTCGGCCGTCCGGCTCGTGCAGGATCGCGATCCGCCAGCGCTGCCGGTCGGCCGGATCTCCGCACAGCGAATACTGCCGCACACCAACGGATCCGGCGGACACGTCGATGTGCGCGCCGGGTGTCCATCCGGGCAGCGCGCCCCCGCCGAGCGCCGCCAGTTCGAGGGCGAACACGCCCTCGGCCACGTCGTCTCGACCGGTCACCCGGACCATCAGCTCGGTCATCGCATCCCCTCGTCGGCTCGTGGATCACTCGTGGACCCGGCGTCGGACACTCGTGGACCCCGTGTCGCACGGTCGTGCACTCGGTGTCGGGCACAGCCTGTCCGAGAAGCCCCGAGGATCGCGGCCCGCACGCGGCAGTCGATTCGACCGATAGGCATTGCCGATCGCCCGCCCGGTGATGTCGACGCCCGACCGACACTGGCCCCATGAGCGCTGTGGCGGATCTGGTCGAACGGACCAGAGATTTCGTGATCGAGCACGTCATCCCGGTGGAACGCGAGGTGGTGGCCGGCGGCCGGGTCACCGACGACGCGCTGCGGCTGGATCTGCAGAAGAAGGCCAAGGAAGCGGGCGTCTTCGGCCCGCTGTCGGCTCCGGAGTACGGCGGCTTGGGTTTGAACACCCGGGCGCAGGCCGAGGTGCTCGAGGCGGCGGGCGCGAGCCTGCTCGGCCCGCTGGCCGTGAACGCCTGGGCCCCCGACGACGGCAACATCCATCTGCTGGCGCATGTCGCCAATGCCGAACAGCGCGAACGCTATCTGGCCCCGCTCGCCGCAGGCGACGTGCGCTCGGCGATCGCATTGACCGAACCGGCCCCCGGCGCGGGCACCGATCCCCGCATGCTGCGCACCACCGCCGAGGAGACCGACAACGGCTGGATCATCAACGGCGCCAAGCATTTCACCACCGGCGCGAACGGCGCGGCCTTCACCATCTGCGTGGCCATGACCTCCGACGGCCCCACCATGTTCCTGGTCGATCAGGACAATCCTGGCCTGCGCGTCGGACGGCGGATGCCGACCCTGGACCACACCAGCGCCCCGGGCGGGCACTGCGAAGTCCAGTTCACCGACTGCGAGGTCCCCGACACCGCCGTCCTCGGCGAGGTCGGCCGCGGCCTGGAGCTGGCGCAGGTCCGGCTCGCCCCGTCGCGGTTGACGTTCTGCATGAACTGGCTTGGCTTGGCGGTGCGCGCGCAGCAGCTCACCGTCGACCACATCACCGGCCGCCGCTCCTTCGGCGTGCCGATCGCCGAACACGGCATCGCCCAGGGCCTCATCGCCGACAACGAGATCGATATCGCGGCCGCCCGCAGCCTGGTGCGCAGCGTCGCCGACACCATCGACACCGAGGGCCCGACCTCCGCGGCGGCCCGGCACGAGACCTCCATCGCGAAAACCTTCGTCTCCGAGGCGGTCTGGCGGGTGCTGGATCGCGCGGTGCAGCTGCACGGCGGCTTGGGCGTCTGCGAGGACCACCTCGTAGCCCGATTCCTGGTGGAGGCCAGGGCCTTCCGCATCTACGAGGGCCCCTCGGAGGTGCTGCGCTGGTCGATCGCCCGCCGGGTGCTGCGCGGTCCGCGCTGATCCTGCCGTCCGAGAACAACGAAGGGAAGCCCGCAATGACCACCCGCATCCTGGCCGGATTCGCCGCCGCCTACCCCGATCTCGACCCCGACGCCGTCGATTACGAGTACCTGCGCGCGATTTCGCAGCAGATGGTGCCGTTCGGCCGCCACGTCGGCACCCTCGTCACCGAGATCAGCGCCGACCGCGCCGTCGTCGAGATCCCGAACGTCGACGAGGTCCGCAACCACATGGCCACCGTGCACGCCGGCGCGCTGTTCACCGCCGCCGATATCGCGGGCGCGGCGGCCTTCGTCGGCGCGGCCGCGCAGCGGCTGCACACGGTCGAACGCCTGGTGCTGCGCGGCGGCTCCGCCTCGTATCGCAAACCGGCACAGGGCCGCATCCGCGCCGTCGCCACGGTCGACACCCGCGAGCTCGCCGAGATCCTGGCCGCCACCGCGTCGGCGCGCTTCGAGCTGTCGGGCAAGGCGACGCTGCTGGACGACAACGAGGTCCAGGTCGCCAAGTTCACCTTCGACTACGTCTGCGACGTGACGATCGCCGAGGCGGACGCGCGATGAGCGACACCACCACGACCCCCGAATCCCGTTCGGATTTCACCACGTTGGAGCACACCCGGGTCGAGACGGCCGACGGGGTCGCCTTCACGGTCCGCTTCCTGCCCGCGCCACGCCCGGACGCGCCCGTGGTGCTGATCCTGCCCGCCATGGCGATGAAGGCCAAGAACTACTTCTCCCTCGCCAAAGCCCTGCACGCGCAGGGACTTTCGGTGGCGACGTGTGATCTGCGGGCGCACGGCGAGGCCACCCCGAGACTGGGTGAGCACACCGACTTCGGCTACCGCGAGATGATCGAGACCGATCTGCCCGCCATCCTCACCGCCGTCGAGCAGCGCTTTCCGGGCGCACCGATCCAGCTGTTCGGCCACAGCCTCGGCGGCCAGCTGGCGCTGCTGTTCGCCGCCGCCGAGTCCGGCCGGGTCGCGGGCGTCACCGTGATCGGCACCGGCACGGTCTTTTGGTGGGCGTTCGGCCCGCGCCGCTGGTGGGAGGCGCTGAGCCAGATCCAGTGGATCGGTCTGGTGTCGCGGTTCAAGGGCCACTGGCCCGGCGGTGTGCTCATTCCCGCGCCCATGCCGGGTGGCGTGATGATCGACTGGTCGGTGCATTCGCTGACCAGCTACTACCGGCCCAGCGGCACCACCCGCCGTTACAACTCGCTGCTGGCCGCCATGCGCGTGCCGGTGCTGGTCATCTCCCTGTCCGAGGACGTGCTCGGCCCGAAATCCAATGTGGACTTCCTGGTTTCGCGCATGCCCGCCGCGCAGGTGAGCCGCTGGCACATCGACGAGAACTCGGCCGTCGCGAACCGCGACCACTTCCTGTGGGTCAAGGACGCGCCCGCCATCGCCGCCGGCGTGGCGGATTGGATCACGACCGGCACCGCGCCGGCCTGAAGGAGAACAGTGGCCCGCTTGCAGATCGACGCGGTGTCGAAACGATTCGACGCCGATTACGCGGTGCGCGAGGTGAGCCTCGACATCGCCGATGGGGAATTCCTGGTGCTGCTCGGTCCCAGTGGCTGCGGCAAATCCACGCTGCTGCGCATGATCGCGGGTCTGGAACAACCGTCCGAGGGCCGAATCCTGTTGGACGGCATCGACATCACCGACGAGGTGCCGCAGCGACGGGATCTGGCCATGGTGTTCCAGAGCTATGCGCTCTACCCGCATCTGACGGTCGCGAAGAACATCGGGTTCCCGCTGCGCGCCCGCCGCACGCCGCGCGCGCAGATCGCCGAGCGGGTCGAGCGGGTGGCGCGCACCCTCGAATTGTCCGCGCTGCTGGAGCGGCGGCCCGCCGCGCTCTCGGGTGGCCAGCGTCAGCGAGTCGCGTTGGCACGGGCCATGGTTCGCGATCCCGGCGCGTTCCTGATGGACGAGCCGCTGTCGAACCTGGACGCCAAGCTGCGCAGCGCCACCCGCGCCGAACTCATCGCCCTGCACCGACGGCTGGGTGCCACCTTCCTGTATGTGACCCACGATCAGGTGGAGGCCATGACCATGGCCACCCGCATCGCCCTGCTCAACGCGGGCCGGGTGGAGCAGGTCGGCACCCCCGAGGAGCTCTACGACCACCCGCGCACCGCGTTCGTGGCCGGATTCCTGGGCTCGCCGCCGATGAACATCTTTGCCGCGGAGGTGGTTTCGCACGAGGGCAGGCTGCGCGTGCGCACCGACGGCGTCGACGCCGCGCTCGGCATCGACGCGGAATCCAGCGACGACACCGGCGGTACTACCAAGGTGCTGGCCGGAATCCGCCCCGAGCGCCTGCGCATCGATCCCACCGCCACGTCCGTGCGCGGCCGGGTGACGATGGTCGAGAACCTCGGCAGCGAGGAGCTCGTGCACGTCACCGCGGGCGCCGTGGAGCTGTCGGTGCGCGTGACCCGTCCGGCCGGTGTCCGGGTCGGCGACGACATCGGATTGCGTTGCGACCCCGCGGATCTCCACCTGTTCGACCCCGACTCCGGCCTGCGCCTGCACTGGCAGGAGCAGGCCGCGACCGCACCCGCCGACCCGGCGGCCTCGGTCGCCTGAACGCTTTCGCACCACCACTCGATGAGGAGAAGATTCGTGAAACGCACCGGCCCTGTCCTGGGCATGGTGTTCGCCGCCTGTCTCGCGCTGACCAGCTGCGGACTCGGCGGTACCACCGCCACCGACGCCACCTCCACGGCCCAGGTCCCCGAACTGGGCCCCGATCAGAAGGTCTCGATCGTCTTCGAGTCCTACAACTACGGGCTCGCCGGCGCCTGGACCGACACCTTCAACGCCCTGATCGCCGACTTCTCCAAGAAGTTCCCCAATATCTCGGTGACCGCGCAGAAGCCGCAGGGCAACAGCCCCAATCCGGCCACCGACACCATTTCGAGCATCCAGAACCAGATGGTGGCCGGGCATCCGCCCGATGTCGCCCAATTGGGTTTCAGCGACCTGGATTTCACCATCCATCAGCTGGGCGCCAAGCCGCTCGACACGCTGTTCGGCAAGCAGGCGGTGCAGGCGAACTTCGACGGCGACAAGTTCCACTTCCACCCGCGCGCCCGCACCCTCGACGATTGGGACGGCCACACCTACGGCGTCCCGTTCGTGTTCTCGACCCCGGTGCTCTACTACAACGCCAGCTTGTTCACCCAGGCCGGGCTGGATCCGGCCAAGCCGCCGGTGACCTGGCAGCAGGTCGCCGACGACGCCAGGGCGATCACCGCGAAAACCGGTCAGGGCGGCGTGTATCTGGACTGCCTGACCAAGTCCGCCAAGGACTGGTGCTTCCAGTCGCTGGTGCGCTCCAACGGCGGGCGGGTGATCTCCGATGATCGCCGCACCCTCACCTACGCCGACGCCCCGAGCGTCGCGGTCACCAAGATGGCCCAGGATCTGGTCAATTCCGGTTCCATGCCGAAGCTGGCGCAGAAGCAGGGCTACGAGGCGTTCGCGCGCGGCGAGGTCGGCATGATCCTCGAGACCAGCGCCATCCAGGGCACGTTCGTGGCCGGGGCCAAGGACAAGTGGGATCTGCGTTCGGCCGCCATGCCGCGCTTCGGTGACACACCCCCGGTGCCCACCAATTCCGGTGCGGGCCTGCACATCCTGACCAACGACCCGGCCAAGCAGCGCGCCGCCTGGGAGCTGATCAAGTTCCTGACCAGCGAGCAGTCCTACCAGTCGATCGCCAAGAACATCGGCTACCTGCCGTTGCGCTCGGAGATGGTGACCGATCCGAACGTGCTGGGCGCGTGGGCCAACCAGAACCCGCTGCTGGCCCCGAACATCGCGCAGCTGGCCACCATGGAGCCGTGGGTTTCCATGCCGGGCAACGACTATCTGCAGATCCGCGACGGCACGGTGATGGTGTGCTGATCCGGCAGGAACACCACCGGATTGCGGTCGGCGTCGACGAAGGATTCCGCGATCGGCCCCTCCGCGAGGCGCT
>NZ_JBSGBY010000554.1:0-5718 GCF_053601505.1 Nocardia sp. NPDC004722 | reverse complement strand
GCCGTCGGCCTCACACCAGCCGAGGTGATATCCGGCCATCAGGCGCAGTTCCGCGGGCAGGGTGTCGACGGCGGTGCGCATGAGCGGGGTGGTCAGCCGCCGCGCCCGGCTCAGCAGTTGCCCGGCGCGGTCCTGCGCGCCGAGCGCGGTAGCTGTCGACGAACTCATGGCAACCTCCAGTGAACTGCGGCGGATTCGTGGGCGCGCCGGTCCTCAGCGCCAGCCCGCCCGATCGGCGAGCACGCTGACGAAAGCCCCCTGCGCGCCGCCGATCACCGGTTTGCGCACGGCGGCCTGCAGGGCGGACTCGGCGTAGCGACCGGTCAGCGTGTGCCAGTGCAGATTTCCCGCCATGTGGTGGCGCAGCCGCTCGACATGCTCGACGGTCGCGGCGCGCACCGCCTCGGACAGTCGGTGATCGGCGAAGAATCCGGGCAGTTGGTCGCGCACGATGAATTCGAATTGCCGCAGCCGCTCATTGGCGAGATCGACGACGATATCGGCGGCCCGCTCGCGCGAGCAGCCCAGGAACGACTGGGTGAGATACACCAGATTGTGCAACTCGCCGTCGAATTCGATCTCCTTCTGATACGAGTAGAGATCATTGACCAGGGCCGCGTAATCGTGGGCCGAATTCTCCAACTGTCGAACGATACTGGAGTCGTCCAGTCCGGAAAGCTCACTGCTGGAATCGATATCGATCGCGCCGGGCGTATCCAGCGCCCGGAACAACGGACCGCCCGAGGTCAGCCGCCGCAGTTCGAGATAGTCGACGGGATCCGGCAGCCGTTGCCGAAGCTCGTTGTCCAGCACGCATTCCCAGCCCTCGAACAATTCGATCAGGGCCGCGCGCAGCCGATCGCGGCGGCCGTCGTCGAGTCCGGCGGCGGTATCGGCCCACAGCCGCGACAGCCCGAGTTCGAGCGGGGTCACCGGGTCGGGCGCGGTGTCGCCGAGCTGAAGCGGCAAGCGCCGCAACTGGACTCGGGCGCCCGCCGGATCGGCTCGGAAGACCCGGGTGGCCAGATCATCGGCATAGGTCCCCCACGTGCACCAGCGGGTGCGCAACATCAGCTCCGCAGCGTCGGCTCCCGGATCGACCATGGCCATGAGCGCCGCGAAATCGGCGGCCTCCAGCGATTCCGCCGTCCAGCCCACCACCGGATCCAGCAGCCCCACCCGGGCCGCCCAGTCCGGCACGTCCGCGCGGGCCTGGGCGAGATGCGGATTGACCTCGGCGGCATACGGCATCAGCAGTCCCCGTACCGGCAACGGTCCGGGCGTGCGGGGCGGCGGCGACTGCTGATTCAGTCGGACGCGCAGACCCGGCGCGAGCCGCGCGGCGGCGGTGCCGAGCCCGGTCGGCCCGCGCGAGACGCCGCTGTTCATATAGCGGCTCGACCGCAGATGCCATTCGTGCCCACCCGCCTGCCAGTCCTGTAGCCCGGTGGCGTAGCGGACCACCGCGAGCTGTTCGGCCGGGGTGGCCGCGCGTTCGGCGAACAGTTGCGGCAGCTCGATCTCGGCGGTGTCCTCGAACTGATCCAGCCGCGAGGTGAGCATGTCGTTGGTGAGCTCGGCGGCCGCCTGTGTGGGCAGACCCAGGAAGCGTTCCAGCACCAGCACCAGATTGGCGTTCTCGCCCTCGACGCGGACCTCGCGCTCGTAGGAGAACAGGTCGTTTCGCAGATGCACTGCGTCGGAGAAGGTTTCGCACAGCACCCGCAGCGGGCGCTCCCGGGTGAAGCGGTCGGGCACCTCCGCGCCGCAGGCGAACTCCACCAGATTGGCCGACCAGGGCGCGCCGCCCACACGGCGGCGCATCTCGACGTATTCGATCGGGTTGGCCACCCGGTCGCGGGCGATATTGTCCAGCTCCCACAGGGATTCGACCATGAGGTTGTGGGTGGAGGTACGCATGCGCCGACGCCAGCCCGCCGACATGACCGGGATGGTCCGCGCCCAGCAGTCGGCCAGCCCGGCCTCCGAGGGCGTCTCGGGTTCCGGTGCGGGGCAACCGGGTTCGCCCATGAACAGTTCCAGGCGGCTCAGATAGCCGGTGGCGGCGGCACGATCGCCGGTGGACTTGTATTCCGACAGGAACCAGTCGTCGAAGTAGAAGACCCAGATGTACCACTCGGTGAGCAGCGCCAAAGTCTCGGCGTCGCAGTCGGGATGGGTGTAGGCGCACAGCAGCGCGTACCCCATGCGGTCCAATTTCTCGGCGTCCCAGATGGGTTTGCCGTCGACCCCGAGCTCGCCGAGCATGCCGAGCCGCTGCGCCCACGCGGCGGAGTGCACGCGCGCGTATTCGTAGTGCGGATTGAGCCGGGCGGGATGTGGGGTATAGAAATCGGGCAGGGTGAAAGGCTTCAACGCGGGGGCCCTCTCGCTGGGGGCGGGGTGATTCCGGTCAGAACTCTCACTGCGACAACGTGATCAGCGTCACAACCATGGTAGAGGGCGGTCGCCGTCTCGCCAACACTTCGCAATCTTCCGCGCACTTGCGCGACCGACCGGTACCTCCCGGACCGGTCCCCGGGGCCCCGGCCGGGATAGCCTGGGCGCTGCCCGTCCACACGCCATCCGCACCAGGAGGATCGTCCATGTCGAATCCCGCCGCCGACCGCGCCCCGATTCTGCAGCGACTGGGCGACCGCGGCCGGGTCCGGGTGATCGTCGCCGGTGGCGGCACCGGCGGGCACACCTATCCGGCGGTGGCGGCGGTGCGCGCGCTGCGCGATCTGGCGGCCGAGGCCGGGGCGAGCGCCGAGGTGCTGTGGGTCGGCGTGCCCGACAGCCTCGAGCAGCGGGTGGCGGGCGAGAACGACGTCGAATTCACCGGGATCAAGGCGGGAAAGCTTCGCCGCGAGCGCAATCCGCTCAAAATGCTCAACAAGGACAATGCGCGCGACGCGCTGCGGGTCCCGATCAGCGTCGTCACCGCCCAGGGCGTGGTGCGCGCGTTCCGGCCCGACGCCGTGCTGTGCACCGGCGGCTACGTGTGCGCGCCCATCGGAATGGCCGCGGCGCTGCGCCGGCGGCCGCTGGTCATTCACGAGCAGACCACCGGCATCGGCAAGGCGAATCTGCTGCTGGCCCGGATGGCCGATCGCATCGCGCTCAGCTCCGAGGCGTCGATCGCCATGCTGCCCGCCAAGGTCCGCGACCGGGCCCTGGTCACCGGCAACCCCATTCGGCCCGCGCTCACCACGGGCGATCCGGCCGCCGCGGTCAAAGCGCTGGAGTGGGACGGCTACACCCCGGGGCTGCCCACGGTCTACATCACCGGCGGCGCGCAGGGCGCGGTGCAGATCAACGATCTCATCCGGGAGCTGCTGCCCGAGCTTCTGTTGCAGGCCAATGTGATTCACCAGTGCGGACGGCTGTCCTACGAGCAGGTCCGCGACTCCGCGGCCACCCTGCCCGACGAGGTGCGCGGCCGCTACCTGGTCCGCGAGTTCATCGGCCCCGAACTCCCCGACGTGCTGGCGCTCACCGATGTGGTGGTATCCCGTTCCGGCGCAGGCACTCTCGCCGAGCTCACCACTCTCGGCAAGCCCTCGGTGCTGATCCCCTACCCGCATTCCGTGGGCGGCGAGCAGATCCGCAATGCCAAGATCCTGGCCGAGCACAATGCCGCCCGCGCCCTGGTCGGCACGGATGCCACGGTGGACAACCTGCGCGCCGCGCTCACCGAGCTGCTCACCGAATCCGACTCCCGCGCAGCGGTTTCCGCCGCCGCCAAGGCGCTGGGCCACCCGCTGGCCGCCGAGCACCTGGCCCTGACCGTGCTGGACCTCGCTACCCGCTAGCCGCCCATGATCAGACAGGCGCTGGTGGCGGTGGCCAGCAGCGTCCCGTCGGCGTCGCGCAGATCCGCCTCCGCGAAGGCGACGCGCCGCCCCGGCTTGGTGACCCAGCCGTGCGCGCGGATCTCCCCGGTGTGCGCGTGGATGGGCCGCAGATAGTTCACCTTGATCTCGATCGAGGTGTACCCGACCCCGGCCGGGAGCGTGGTGTGCACGGCGCACCCCGCGACCGAGTCCAGCAGCGTGCACGCCACGCCGCCGTGCACCATGCCGATCGGGTTGTACATGGATTCGTCGGGGGCGCAGGTGAATACGACGTCGCCCTGCGCGACCTCGACCGGCCACATATTGAACAGCCCGCCGATCGGCGCGCCCGGAATCTCCCCGTTCCTCATCGCCGTGAGGTACTCCAGACCGGTCTTGCCGACCGCGGCCTCCAGCCCGACCTTGGGGTCGAACCACTGCACGGTCTTGCTGCGCGCTTCGCCCCAGGACTCGGGCACATCGATGCTCGTCATAGCCATGACCCTAACACCCTGAGTTCACATTGCGAACCTAGGTAGAATCGACGCATGGCACGGAACTGTTCGGTGGCCGCCACCCTGGAATTGATCGGCGAGCAATGGTCGCTGCTGGCCCTGCGCGAGGTGTTCCTCGGCGTGCGGCGCTTCGACGCCATCGCCGACGCCACCGGCGCACCGCGCGCGGTCCTGGTGCGACGGCTGCGCACCCTGGTCGACACCGGAATCCTGGAGCGCGTGGACTATCGCGATCCGGGCGCGCGCACCCGGCAGGAGTACCGGCTCACCCCGGCCGGGCGGGAACTGCAGCCGGTGCTGACCGCGCTCATGCAGTGGGGCGACAAGCATTTGGCCGGTCCCGCCGGTCCGCCCCTGGCCATCACCCACACCGATTGCGGCGAGCCGGTCCGGGCGACCCTGTGCTGCGCCGCGGGCCATCACCTCGAGGACACCGGCCGCGAACTCACGGCGACCCCGAGATAGGTCCGCTCGAAACGCAAAGCTCGCTTGCCACATTACCTTTCATGACAGGGCTCACGGAGGTGACATTCACGACCGGCGAAACCCGTAAAGAACAGGTAATGTCTGTGGTGTCAGCAAGTTCTCGGCTATTCCGAGAGATTGGAGATGCCATGCAAATCCAGGTCTTCGCCGACAAGCATGTCGGCGGTGGCGCGATCGCCCAGGAAGCAACGGACACCATCGCTGCGGTACTGGATCGATTCGCAGATCACCTCACCCGGGTCGAAGCCCACATCACCGATGTGAACGGCCACAAGGGCGGTTCCGAAGACAAGAAGTGCACCCTCGAAGCGCGGCCGAAAGGCCAGCCGCCGGTAGCGACCACACACCACGCCGCCACCGTCGAGGACGCCTACACCGGAGCCGCGGACAGCATGGCGCACCTGCTCGACAGCAAGTTCGGACGACTCCACCACGCCAAGGGCTGCGAGACAATCCGCCACCTGGTGGCGGACTGAGAGTTGAAACAACTCTCGTAGCTCTCAGGGGCAAGCCCCTGAAACCCCGAAAGGGTGGAAAGGCTCTGGGGCAGGCCCCCGAAAACCATTGAGGCACAGGGGCTGCCCCACCCCGACCCGGCCGCCGTGAGACTTGGCGGCGTGAATTACTAAGGCAGTAGCCCGAGGCGGCGTGCTCGCACGACCGCCTCGTGGCGATTGTGCGCGCCGAGTTTGGTCATGGCGCTTCGCAAGTAGCTCTTGACCGTTTCCGGGCGCACCGAAAGACGCTGCGCCGCTTCCAGGTTCGTGCAGCCCAGGGCGACGTGCGCGAGTACGTCCAGTTCGCGGGGCGCGAGGGTCACCGCGTCGTCCGGGGCCGCGACGCCCGAGACCAGGCGGGCGAGTTTCTCCGTCACGTCCCGC
>NZ_JBSGBY010000553.1:0-5733 GCF_053601505.1 Nocardia sp. NPDC004722 | reverse complement strand
GAGTCGCTCCCGCTCGCCGTGGCCGGTGCGGCGCAGCTGCTCGACCTCGGTGCGCCCGCGCCCGCCCGCTGCCGCGACTGGGCGGGCCTGTGCGCCGCACTCGTCGCCAGCGGCGTCATCGCGTCCGCGCTCACCGGCGAATTCGACGTGGACGACGCGGTACTCGCGTACGACGGCGCGATCCTGCCGGGGACCGGGGTGCGTGTGCAGATCGGCCGCGGCGCGACCCGGCTCGCGGAATGGTCGGACTACATGGGCAATTGCATTGCCGGACCGTGGTATCAGGAGCAGGCCGCCCGCGGCCTCAGCATCCTCATCGCCCTGCGCGACGAGCGGGACACCCTCGTCGCCAACGCCGAACTCCGTCGCACCGGCCGCGGCTGGTCGGTGCGCGAGATGGCGGGCCGCTTCAACAACGAACCCGACCCCGCACTGCGCCAAGCCCTCCAAACCTGGGCCGCGACCCTGCGCGCCGACGAACCCGACATCGACCCGCCGGAACCGGCGGCGTCGGATCTTCCCGCCCAGGCCCGGCGCGCCGCCCCGAACCCACTCCGCGAGGTCGGCCCGCCCCTGCGCGAGGCGGCCCGCAAGGCGATGATCGACGCCGAACCCGCCCTGCGCGCCTTCGCGGCCCTCGCGGGCGACCTGGACGGCGACCCGAAAACCCTCACGGCCCTGCGCCGTTCACCCGCGGACCGCCTCACCTGCCTCTGCGCCGACTTCCTCACCGCCCACCCGGCCGACCTCCCGCGCCTGTGGACCGCCACCGCAACCCGCCCGCTGGCACTGGCCGTCGACACCCTCGACCCGGCCATCCTGACCTCCCATCCCCGCCTGCACACGATCACGAAAGACGCGCCGATCCCGTCGAAAACCTTGCGCGCCCTGGTGAAAGACCCCGACATCGCCGCCGCCCGCTCCATGGATCTGATCGCCCAGCGCCTCCGCGCCGCCTTCGGCCGCCTGTTCCGCGCCGACAACCCCGCCCTGGCTCACGCCGTCACCCACTACCCGACTCCCGACCTGCTCTGCGCGCTGATCCTCGCGACGACATGCGCACCAGCGCACCACATCCCGACCTCGTCGATCAGCGCCCCCCGTGCGCTCACCATCCCCGGCTTCCCCACAACCACCCTCGACGACCCCAACGGCCCCTGGATGTCCGCCTGGCCCGCAGCCGCCGAACTGGGCCTCGCCACAACCGCTCTCGGCCCGGACCGCGAACACTTCTGGACCCACATCGCCGACCACGGCCTACTCATCCCCACCGCCTACCTCCTCGCCGGCGGCTGGCCCACCCTGTGGTCGCGAGCCCACACCCGAGGCAAATAACCGACGCCCGTGGCCGCCGCTACCTCTACTCGGTTCGCTGTGCGCCGGTGTCGAAGATCTGCTCGGCACGGGCGACCACGAGCGACCGATCCAGCCACCGCGTCAGCTGATCAAGATCCGAGCAGCCCGTGACCCGATCGCGAATCTCATCGGAGACCGCGATCCCTCGCTGACCGAGAACCCGCAGCACAGACCCCGCAAGGGCCTCGGCACGCCCCTCGGCCTTGCCCTCGGCCCGGCCGATGGCTTGGTGTTCCAGGGCGAAGTCGCTTTCCCAGTGGTAGTTCTCGATTGCCATGGCCACGAGTCGCTCCCACTCTTTCCGGTACCGAGCAGGTACGCATTTGCTGATGTAGTCATGGTAGTGGACACGCCAATCCGGCTCGAGGTGCTGCATCGCCTCGAGCGCCATGGTGAGCACGGCGCGGCGCTCGGTGTCACCCAGATGGCCGGGGGCGGAGAGTAGGGCGAGTTCGGGCCACTGGTCGGCGACAGTGGTGATCGCGGGCAGCATGCCGGGCCAGTAGGTGCGGGGGCGGAAGGCGAGGAGCAGCACTCGGCAGCCCAATCGTTGGCGTACGTGGGTGACGTAGGCGGGCCAGCTCAGGGCGATACGTTCGAGATCGGCCGCGCTGCAAGAGTTCTGTACTTCGTGGACGATGGCGAACTCGGGTTTGTCCGCGTCGATTCCGACCAGGACTACGTTGAGATGAAGTTCGGCCGGGGATAAGAGAGTGACTGTCTCAGGACCCGGCCGCCAGCACGGTAAATCGGGTACCGGCAGTCCGAGTACCGTGCGGGCGATCAAGGGCGCGACCTCGGGGCGATGGCGCAGCAACTGCAGGGGGATCTCGTGGCGGATCGAGGGCACGTAGCCGACGTTAGGCAACCCATCGAACATATGTTCAGAATTGCTGAGACGCGCCCGGTTGCTCCGAATCGCCCGTGTCGCTGGTCAGTCGGCGGTGGGGAGGGCGGCGACCGCTTCGAGGATCTCGTCGGTGGTGGCGGTGATGCCGAGGCGGGGGAAGATTTTTTCGAGGGAGTGGGTGTGGGAGGCGGGGTCTCGGTCGGCGGAGGCGTCGGTGGCGATGACCACGTGGTAGCCGTGTTCGTGGGCGGCTCGGGCGGTGGATTCGACGCCGATGCTGGTGGCGATGCCGCCCAGGACGATGGTGGTGATGCCGCGGCGGCGGAGCTGGAGGTCGAGGTCGGTGCCGTGGAAGGCGCCCCACTGGCGTTTGGTGACCCGGATGTCGGAGGGCTGGACATCGAGTTCGTCGACGAGTTCGTCCCAGCCCGGGGGCGGGGTCTGGCGGGCGCCGCCGGGCTGCATGGTGCGGCCGGGAGGCGTGTCGCCGCCGTCCTCGGCGAAGGAGACGCGGACCAGGATCACGGGCAGGCCCTGCTCGCGGAAGGCCTTGGCCAGCTGGGCTCCCCGCTGGATCACCTCGTCCGCGGTATGCGGCTGGGTGGGCATGGCGGCGACTCCGCGCTGCAGGTCGATGAGGACCAGGGCGGTCTTCGGGTCGAGCAGGTTCGTGGGCATGGGCAATCCTGTTCCTTTGGTGGGGATTTCGGTTCGCGGTGATTTCGGTTCGACTGTCCGCTGGATCGGCCGGTCAGTCCTCGACCAGCCGGGACAGCAGGGGGATCGCGGCGATCAGCGAATCCTGCTCGGCGGCAGTCAATTTCGTGGTGATCGCGGTGGCGAGCCAGTCCTCTTTTGCGTCGTGGGCGCGGCGCAGCAGCGCGCGTCCGGTCTCGCTGAGTGACACGAGCACTTGGCGCTGATCGGTGGGATGCGCTGCGCGCGAAACCAATCCGCGTTCCTCGAGAGCGGCGAGCGTGGTACGCATCGACTGCGGCCGAACCCGTTCGGCGCGCGCCAACTCGGCCACCGACATCGGCCCTTCACTGCCGAGCCTGCTCATCACCACGGCCTGCGAAGGCGTCATCTCGACCCCGCCCCGCGCCGCCCGCAACTGCCGCAACAACCGGCTCGCCACCACCCGCAGCTCACCGGCCGCAGCGATCACCGCGGCGTCAGGTCTGGCGGCCTTCTCAACGCTCACCAGGCCAGCCTGCCACGAACGCAGTCAAACTTGCAAGTTTACCTGTCTAATTACGTCTACTGCGACGCATCCGACGCCGCTGGGTCAGGAGAGGGCGTCGAGGAGTCCTGTCGCGGTCGCCTGGCGTAGGCCCCGGCGGGCGAGGTAGCCGTTGGCCAGCAGGAGGAGGGTTTTGTTCGGTGGTGCGACGAATCCCGTCTCGGTGTGGGGCGCGTAGAGCGCCTGTCCGTCGGTGACCTCGAGCCAGCCGGTGTGCTGGCGGGTTTCCAGACCGACTAGCGCGGGCCGGTAATCGTGAGACAGCAGGCCCGCGCGGCGGCCGCCGTCGGGTAGTCCGGCGGGTATGGACAGCCACATACCGTTTGCTTCCGCGGTTGCCGACTCGAATGGCACCAGCATGGGAAATCCGTCCGCTTGCTGGTAGGCGAGGAGGTGATGGGGGAGCTTTTCGGCTCGCTTCGCCGCCTTGCCGACATCGACTCGCGGGCCGGTGCCTTTTCCTGGAGGTCGTTGTGCCGCAGGATCTTCCGCCTTCAACGGTTCGCCCAGCACTTCCGGTTCCCCGGCCGCGCGCAGATCCGGCCACACGATGATGCGCTGCGCCTCGACCGTGATCACCACCCGGTCGGCGTAGTAGGCGCTGAGCCACCGATTCCAGAATGGTCCGCGCCGCAGTGCGCCCAGGTACGGGACCGCCTGCTCGCCGATGGTGTCGAGCGTGTCCTGGTCCGGTGTCGGGTCGAAACTCGCGATGCCTTGCACCAGGATGAACCGTTGATTCGCCGGATCGCCCAGGCCGTGCGCGCGGCTGTGATACGCGAGCGCCACCCTCGGATCCTTCTTGATCCGCAACAACTTCCGCCCGAACCCGAGCGACGTCGTCACCCCCACCGTGCCCCGCTGCCGGTCCCGCAATCCGATCGGCGCGAGCGTGGACACCACCACCCCGCCCGCATCGGTATTGATCCCCAACGCGCAGGTCAGGTCGCCCCCGAGTACCTCGTCGACCGCATCGGGCCAGGCCACACCCATGCCGCAGAGTCTAGGCGCGACGAGGTGGGCGGGTCGGCGGAATCGGCAGCGCGACCGACCCGGAATTCCGTCCGAATACCGCCAAATGCCATGGCCGATTTCCGCCGGTGATCGCGGTTCCGGTCGGCCAGAGTGGGTGATGGACAAGGAATGAACGAGCGAGGAGGAAGCGATGACCGTGTACACGACGATGAGCAGCCCGGTGGGAGAACTGCTGCTCGCAGGCGAAGTGAGCGAGGCCGGGCTCGTGCTGACCGCGGTGTCGATGACCGGGGCGAAGAGTGTTCTGGTCGAACCGGATTGGGTCGCCGACGCGGACGCGTTCGCGGCCGTCGTCCCGCAGCTGACCGCCTACTTCGCGGGCGAGCGCACCGGCTTCGACCTCCGATTCGCCGACGGCGGCACCGAATTCCAGCGGCGGGTATGGCAAGCGCTGGAGGAGATCCCCTACGGCAGCACCATCACCTACGGGGAGATCGCGCGCCGCATCGGAGCGCCGCGCGCCGCGGTGCGTGCGGTCGGCTCGGCGATCGGCGCGAACCCGCTGCTGATCGTGCGGCCCTGTCACCGGGTGATCGGCGCGGACGGGTCGCTCACCGGCTACGCCGGGGGAGTGGAGCGCAAGCAGCGGCTGCTGGAATTGGAGCGGGTCGCGTGACGACCGGCACGCTGCCGTCGGTGTGGGCCGGGAGGGTCGCCCAGCAGGACTGGGCGGCCGTCGCCGCCGAACTCGACGAGCACGGCCACGCCCTGCTCGGGCAACTGCTCACCGCCGACGAATGTCACAGTCTGGCAGGGATTTACGATGACGGCCAACGATTCCGTTCGACGATCGACATGGCCCGGCACCGGTTCGGCTCGGGCGAGTACCGCTACTTCACCCACGACCTGCCCCGCATCGTGGCCGAACTGCGCTCCGCCTTCTACCCGAAACTCCTGCCCATCGCCCAGGATTGGGCCGCCCGCCTGGGCCGCCCCGGCACCTGGCCCGACACCCTCGACGAATGGATCGACCGCTGCCACCGCGCCGGACAGGTGAAAAGCTCCCAGATCCTGCTGCGCTACGGTCCGGGCGACTGGAACGCCCTCCACCGAGACCTGTTCGGGGACATGGTGTTTCCCCTCCAGGTCGTGATCGGCCTGGACGCACCCGGCGTGGACTACACCGGCGGCGAATTCCTCATGGTCGAGCAACGCCCCCGCGCCCAATCCCGCGGCGCGGCAATGCCCTTGCCGCAGGGCCACGGCCTCCTCTTCACCACCCGCGACCGCCCGGTCCGAGGCGCACGAG
>NZ_JBSGBY010000552.1:0-5762 GCF_053601505.1 Nocardia sp. NPDC004722 | reverse complement strand
CCCGTCGGTAGACGGCCCCGGACGCCTCGATCGTTTGTCGACTCGGCGCGTAGGTTTATCTGGTGAGTTGCGAATTCATCGTGCTGCCCATCGCCTCCATCTCCGAGTCGAGTGCCGCCGCCGCGTATCTGGCGAGCCGGGAAGGGCTCTCGATGCCGCGCAGTCTCGGACCGATCGTCGACGGACTGCACCGGTGGAACAGCGAGATTCCGGTGTGGGCGGCGCGGATGTCGGTCGAGGTGGTGGGCGACGGGGTGCGGGTGAGCGTGCCCGATCATGCCGGTCTGCGTGCCGAGCGCTGGGTGCGGGAACTCGTCGACGGCACCATGTTCGCCGTGCACGACGCGCACGGGGGTTCGCCCGCCGACACCGTGCCGCGGACCGACGTGAGTGTGGATCTGGGCGGCCGGATCACCAACGATTCGGTGTCGGCCGCGCAATTGCGTTCCTGGATACCGCAATTGCACCTCATCGTGCGCACGCCGTTCCTCATTCTGTGGCGTGCGGGCGACGACGCCTTCTTCGCACAGACCTACCGCACCGCACCGAATCGCTACAGCCTCGAATGCGTGAATGTGCACGGGGAACAGGTCGAAACCATGGTCGAGGACCCGCGGCTGGTCGCCGACCTGCTGTGGGACTACGTCATCGGCCGGCAGGATCGCCTGGCCCAGCTCGAGTGGACGCCCGTCGATCAGTAGTAGAAGCAGACCAGGCCAAGGCCCTGGCGGCGACAGTAGTGCAGCCAGCCCTCGATCGTGCCGGCGGACTCGCGGATTCCGGCGTCGGCCAGCAGGTCCAGGTCCGCCGCCGCGAAACCGGCTGCGAGGTCCTCGATCTCGTCGACCTCGAGCGATCCGATGCTGGGGAAATCGTCGACGTCCGGCAGCCGTGCCGGTACCCCGCCGAACACCAGCGAGGACGGCTCGAAGTCGACCCCGATCCCGGCCAGCGCCGCACCTACCACGTCGAAATACCCGAATCGCATGCCGGACCAGCCGACATTGCTCAGCGCTCGCCCATGGGTATCGCACACCGCCTCGAGCGCATAGCCGTACAAATGCCCGACGCCCGGCACGGTGGGTTCGCCCCGGAGCAGGTGCCGAACCAGATCCTGCGGCTCGATCTTCGCCTCGTGCGCCGGACCCTCGAGGCGAGCCAGCATCTGCGGGTGCACACGCTCGAGCGTCTCGTCCACGAATTCCTGCCCGTAGGAACCGAAGAGGCGAATCCCCTCCAGATCGACGGCGTACGGCATGATCCCGTAGGACACGATTCCTCCACAGCTGACGTCTCGGCACAACGTAACACGGTGTCGCGACACACCATTCGAACGCTACCGCTCGCGGTACAGCATCTGCAGGTTGGCCGGGTCGAGCGCTCCGTGGAGCGAGAGATCGAGGCGGTGGTCGGTCAGCGTATTCGCGATCCGGTCGTATGTGCGGATGTGGTCGGCGGGGCCGCCGGTTGGAGTACCGCCGCCTCGGCCACGACCGTCCGTTCGGGTGCGTCGAACCACGGCAGCCACCGGCCCCGATGCACCCGGTCTCCTGCGCGAAGGCGGGCCAGGTGCCGCCGTAGTCAGGTGTGGGTGGTGGCGATCGGTTCGAGATCGGTCAGGCGCTCGGTGATGCGGCGGGACTGCGCCGGGTTCCGGTGCACGGACGGATCTGCCAATAGTGTTGTCAGTTCACGGTATTCGGTGAGCAGGTCGTTGAGCAGCGCGTCATCGAGATCCATCGGGACCACCTCTTTCCGGCTCGACTATCGCACAAAAGGCGGTGGGGACCGATCCATTATCGGATCGGTCCCCACCGCGAGAGGTGTTGCCGTCTAGACCGTGAAGCCGAGCGCGCGCAGCTGCTCGCGGCCGTCGTCGGTGATCTTGTCCGGGCCCCACGGGGGCATCCAGACCCAGTTGATCTGGAGTTCCTCGGCCAGGCCGGAACGCACCAGGGCGTTGCGGGACTGGTCCTCGATGACGTCGGTCAGCGGGCAGGCCGGGGACGTCAGGGTCATGTCGAGTTTGGCGATGCCGTCCTCGAACTGCATGCCGTAGACCAGGCCGAGGTCGACGACATTGATGCCGAGTTCGGGGTCGACGACGTCGCGCATCGCCTCCTCCATGTCCTCGAGGTGCTGGATCTCCTCGGGGGTGAGTTCCTTGGCCTGCTCTTCGGTTTCGCTCATCTCTACTCCCCGTTGCCCATGGTCTTCTTGGCTTCCTCCGCCGAGGCTATCCGCACGACGGCGTCCTTGAACGCCATCCAGCCCAGCAGCGCGCACTTCACGCGGGCCGGGTACTTCGAGACGCCGGCGAAGGCGATGCCGTCGCCGATCACGTCCTCGTCGCCTTCGAGCGTGCCGCGCGAGGTGATCATCTCGTCGAACGCCTCGACCACCTTCAGCGCCTGCTGCACCGGCAGGCCGATGACCTGGTCGGTGAGCACCGAGGTGGACGCCTGGCTGATCGAGCAGCCCTGCCCGTCGTAGGACACGTCGGCCACATCGCCGTTGTCGTTGATGTGTACGCGCAGCGTCACCTCGTCACCGCAGGTCGGGTTGACGTGGTGCACTTCCGCGCCGAAGGGCTCGCGTAGCCCTCGGTGATGCGGGTGCTTGTAGTGGTCCAGGATGACTTCCTGGTACATCTGCTCCATGCGCATGGTCTATGCAACTCCGAAGAAGCTCTGGGCCTTCCGCACCGCGGCGACCAGCTGATCGACCTCGGCGACGGTGTTGTACACCGCGAAGGAGGCGCGAGCGGTCGCCGCGACACCGAAGTACCGGTGCAGCGGCCACGCGCAGTGGTGGCCGACGCGGATGGCGACACCCTGATCGTCGAGGATCTGGCCGACGTCGTGGGCGTGAATGCCGTCCACCACGAACGACACCGCGCCACCGCGATTCACGTTCTCGGTCGGGCCGATGATGCGCACGCCCTCGATCGCGCCGAGGCCTTCCAGGGCCGCGGAGACGAGCGTGTGCTCGTGCGCCGCAACGGCTTCCATCCCGATGTTACTCAGATACTGGACCGCCGCACCCAGGCCGATGGCCTGCGAGATCATCATCGAACCGGCCTCGAACCGCTGCGGCGGCGGGGCGAAGGTCGAGTGATCCATGTACACGGTCTCGATCATGGAGCCGCCGGTGATGAACGGCGGGGTGTCCTCGAGCAGCGCACGCCGCCCGTACAGGACGCCGATGCCGGAGGGGCCCAGCATCTTGTGCCCGGAGAAGGCGGCGAAGTCGACGCCCAGCTCCTTGAAGTTCACCGGCATGTGCGGCACCGACTGGCAGGCGTCCAGCACCACGATCGCGCCGACAGCCTTTGCGCGGCGCACCAATTCGGCGACATCCGCCACCGCGCCGGTCACGTTCGACTGGTGGGTGAAGGCGACAACCTTGGTGGCCGAGGACAATTCGAGCGAGTCGAGATCGATGCGGCCGTCTTCGGTGATCCCGTACCACTTCAGGCGCGCACCGGTGCGGCGCGCGAGCTCCTGCCACGGAACGAGATTCGCGTGATGTTCGAGCTCGGTGATGACGATCTCGTCGCCGGGCCAGACGCGGTGCGGGAACCGATCGTCGGAGAAGGCGTAGGCCACCAGGTTCAGCGATTCGGTCGCGTTCTTGGTGTACACGATCTCGTCCGGAGCGACTCCGACGAACGCCGCGATCGCCGCGCGCGCCGCCTCGTAAGCCTCATTGGCTTCCTCGGCGAGCTGGTGCGCGCTGCGATGCACGGCCGCGTTGTGTTCGAGCAGGAAGTTCCGCTCGGCGTCGAGCACCTGCAAAGGACGTTGCGACGTCGCGCCGGAATCCAAGTACGCCAACGGTTTCCCGTCGCGCACCGTCCGGCTCAGGATCGGGAAGTCCGCCCGAATCCGAGCGACGTCGAGAGTCCCCACGGTGCTGGTCATTTAAGCTCCTACGGAAGCAGAGGTGAAGCGCACGTAGCCATTCGAATCGAGTTCCTCGGCAAGTTCCGCGCCGCCCTCGGCGACGATCTTGCCGTTCACGAACACGTGAACGAAGTCCGGCTGGATGTAGCGCAGGATGCGGGTGTAGTGGGTGATCAGCAGGATGCCGCCGTTCTCCCGCTCCTTGTAACGATTGACACCCTCGGAAACAATCCGCAGCGCGTCCACGTCGAGGCCGGAGTCGGTCTCGTCGAGGATGGCGATCTTCGGCTTGAGCAGGCTCAGCTGCAGGATCTCCTGGCGCTTCTTCTCACCGCCGGAGAAACCCTCGTTGACGGAGCGGTCGCCGAACGCGGAGTCGATCTCCAGCTCCTGCATCGACTCCTTGACTTCCTTGACCCAGGTGCGCAGCTTCGGGGCCTCGCCGCGGATGGCGGTGGCGGCGGTGCGCAGGAAGTTGGAAACCGAGACACCCGGAACCTCGACCGGGTACTGCATGGCCAGGAACAGGCCCGCGCGCGCACGCTCGTCGACCGACATCTCCAGCACGTCCTCACCGTCGAGGGTGATGGTGCCCTGGGTGACGGTGTACTTGGGGTGCCCGGCGATGGCGTAGGACAGAGTCGACTTGCCCGAACCGTTGGGGCCCATGATCGCGTGGGTCTCGCCCGACTTGATGGTCAGGTTCACGCCCTTCAGGATCTTGATGGGCTCGCCGGATTCGTCCGGGTTGGCGACCTCGACGTGCAGGTCCTTGATTTCCAGGGTGGTCATCGGATTCGGATTCCTTTGCGGGATGGGAAAGTTGGTGTCAGACGCCGACAGCGGCGAGCTCGGCCTCGATGGCCGCCTCGAGCCGCTCCCGGACCTCGGGGACGGTGATCTTCTGCAGGATCTCGAAGAAGAAGCCACGCACCACCAGACGGCGGGCGACCTCCTCCGGGATGCCACGCGAACGCAGGTAGAACAGCTGCTCGTCGTCGAAACGACCGGTGGCCGCGGCGTGCCCGGCCCCGACGATCTCGCCGGTCTCGATCTCCAGGTTCGGCACCGAGTCGGCGCGCGCGCCGTCGGTGAGCACCAGGTTGCGGTTCACCTCGTAGGTCTCGGTGCCCTCGGCCGCAGCGCGGATGAGAACGTCGCCGACCCACACCGTGTGCGCGTCCGGCTTGTCGGAGGCCGGATCACCCTGCAGCGCACCCTTGTACTGCACGTTGGACTTGCAGTTGGGCTGCGAGTGATCGACCAGCAGCCGCTGCTCGAAGAACTGGCCGTCGTCGGCGAAGTACACGCCCAGCAGTTCGGCGTCGCCGCCGGGACCCGCGTAGCGGACGTTGCCGGTCAGGCGCACCACATCGCCACCGAGGGTGACGTTGGTGTGGCGCAGGGTCGCGTCACGACCCAGCTTGGCGTGGTGCGCGGTGACGTGCACGGCGTCATCGGCCCAGTCCTGCACCACGATCACGTTGAGCGCGGCGGAGTCGCCGAGGATGAATTCCACGTTCTCCGCGTAGGTTCCGCTGCCCTTCTGGTCGATGACCAGGGTGGCGCGCGCGAAATTGCCCAGGCGGACCTGCAGGTGGCCGTAGGCGGTCTTGCCCTCGCCCGGACCGGTGATGGTGACCGTGGTCGGCTCGGCCACTTCGGTTTCCGCGCCGACCGAGATCACGGTGGCCTGCTCGAAACCGGAGTACGCCTGCGCGGCAACACGATCGGTCGGGGTGCCGCCCTCGCCGAGGCGAGAGTCGGTGCGCTCCACGGTTTCCGCGGTGACGCCCGCGGGCGCGGTGACCTCGACGGTCGCCTGCCCGTCCCGCACGGCGGTGCCGTCGTGCAGGC
>NZ_JBSGBY010000551.1:0-5765 GCF_053601505.1 Nocardia sp. NPDC004722 | reverse complement strand
CCGAAGACGACAAGCTGTTTCAGATCGAAGGAAGGCGAGAGCCCATGACGCCCCCGCACAACTACCTTGCTGTGATCAAGGTCGTCGGTAACGGCATCGGCGGCGACCTCACCGCCCCGGCCGTGCGCCGCCTGGCTCCCGGCGGCCACCTCGCCTGGTACGGAAACCTCGGCGGCGCGGCCGAACTCCGCCTCGCCGACTTCTACGCCCAGGGCTGGAACGCCCACATCGTCGGCTTCATCAGCCCCGTCCCCGAGGACACCCTCGGCGAAGACCTCGCCATCCTCGCCGACCTGGTCGCCGACGGCCGCCTCACCCCGGACATCGGCCTCACCCTGGACTGGACCGAAACCCCGAAGGCTTTCGAGGCCATCGAATCTCGCACGCTGCGCGGCAAGGCCGTACTCACCCTGGGCAACTGACGCCCCGGTGATCGCAGGCGGTCCACTCGCGGGTGAGTGGACCGCGACAAGGCTCGGTGGCGGACCGCAGAATTGGGCGTGTGATCGAGACGACTGCGATGCTGGGTGTTGCGGCGGCTGAGTTGGGGCTGGTGCTGACGCCGGGGCCGAACATGATGTATCTGGTGTCGCGGACCATCTCCCAGGGGCGGCGGGCCGGACTCGTCTCGCTGGCGGGCGTGGCGGTCGGGTTCGGGACGTACATGGTGGCGGCCGCCGTCGGGATCACCGCGGTGTTCGCGATGGTGCCCGCGTTGTATCTGGCATTGAAGGTGGCGGGGGCGGGCTATCTGCTCTATCTGGCGTGGAAGATACTGCGGCCGGGCGGCGTTTCGCCGTTCGCCCCGGTCGAACTGCCTCCGGATTCGACGCGGCGGCTGTTCACCATGGGTCTGGTCACCAACCTGCTGAATCCGAAGATCGCCGTGCTGTACATGGCCCTGATTCCGCAGTTCGTGGTGCCAGCGCACGGGCGGGTCTGGTTGCAGAGCCTGTGCCTGGGCGCCGTGCAGACCAGCATCGCCGTCGTCATGAACGGGCTCATCGTGCTCAGCGCCGGAGCGATCGCGACATTCCTTGCGCGACGGCCGCTCTGGCTGCGCGCCCAGCGGTTGGTCACCGGCACCGTGCTCGGCGCGATGGCCGCCCTGGTGCTGTCGGACCGCACCCGGCCGATGCCCGCCTGAGGATCAGGACCGCAGCGAACCCGGGTACAGGAATTCGTCGGCGGGCCGGTCGGGGCGGTCCAGCCAGGCGGTGAAGAAGCCCGTCAGGTCGTGCGGGGTGCGTGACTGCATGAACTGACGGAACTCCGGCATCGAGGCATTGCCGTACTTGTGGCCCATGACGAAGTCGCGCACCGCCGGGAAGTAGGCGTCATCGCCCATGGTCCGGCGCAGGGCGTGCAGGAACAGCGGCCCGCGGTAGTACACCGAGGTGAATTCGCTGCCCTTGCCAGGGTTCTGCAGCGCGATCTCCCAGAACTTCGGATCGTCATGGTATTTCGCGATCGTGTCGCGGTACATGGCGTCGACGTCCTTGCCGTCCTTGCGTTCCGGCCACAGGTAGTCGGCGGTGTAGCTGGCGAAGCATTCGTTCAGGCAGACATCCGACCACTGCTTCACCGACATGGAATCGCCCCACCACTGGTGGGTGACCTCGTGCACCACGGTGTCGAGATCGGTCCAGGGCGCGTAGATGGGCCGCGACTGGGTCTCCAGCGAGAAGTTCAGATCGGTGTCGACGAAGATGCCACCGGCGACATCGAACGGGTAGGGGCCATAGAGCTCCTCCTGGAAGTCCAGGATCTCCGGCAGCCGCGACTCGATGTCCTTGGCCTTCAACGCCTCCGGCGCGAAGGCGCTCAGCAGCTGTGTGCCATTGGCGCGCCGCTGCTCCAGGAATTCGAACTTGTCGATGGCGATGGTGGTCAGATAGCCGATCACCGGCTGCCGCATCTCCCAGGAGACCGTGCGATTGCCGCCCGTCACGGTGTCGGACACCTTGTCGCCGCCCGACATCACCTCCCACTCCTGCGGCACCGTGGCGTGCAGCGTGAAAGTGGCCTTGTCCGTGGGGATGTCGTTGAGCGGATACCAGCTGCTGGCCGAATGCGGTTCGCCCGCGACGAAGGCCCCGCCGCTGGGCGAGAACACCCAGCCCTCACCGTCGGTACCGGTCACCGCACCCGCGTAGTCGACCTGCACGGTGAACGGCAGCCCGGGCAGCAGCGGAATCAGCGGTGTCACGACCAGTTCGTGCTCGTCGCTGCGGTCGAACCAGGCGGGCAGATTGTTGACCGTCACCTTGGAGATCTGCGGACCGCTGTAATCCAGGTTGAACGTCCGCAGCGCCTGCGTGGCGGTCGAGTCGATACGCGTCGACCCGGTCAGCTGATGCGACGGCGGATCGTAGGAGATGGTGACGTCGTAATGGCCGGCGTGGTAGCCGCCATTGCCGTCCATCGGATAGTAGGGATCCCCGGCCCCGGGCGCGCCCGCGAAGGGATCGCCCGAATCCGCCTGCGCTGGAGCCGCATTCGCGCCCGCCAGCAGTACCGCCCCCACCACCATGTACCGCCAGTTCGCCCTCATGCGTTCCTACCACCCCTTGCCGTCGGCGTTGCTGTCCGTCCCGCCGATGCTAATCGGCGCGTCTCTCAACTGGTGCTGCCCGACACGGCGACGCTCGCACCCAGCCCGATGATCATCACACCACCCGCGCCGCCGACCGCCTCCAGCCGCTTGGGCGAGCGCGCGAACCAATCCCGCGCGGTACCGGCCAGCAGCGCGTAGACCGAGTCGGAGATGAGCGCGACCACCAGGAAGACCACGCCGAGGATCAGCATCTGCACCGGGACGGCACCGGATGTGGGCGCCACGAACTGCGGCAGCACCGCCGAGAAGAAGATGATCGCCTTCGGATTGGTGAGCCCGACCAGCACGGCTTGGCGCATGGCGCGCTGATTGTTCATCGGCTCGACCTTGGCCTCGAACGCCTCGCGCAGCGAACGACGCTCCCGGAAGGCATGAATGCCCAGGTAGATCAGGTACAGCGCCCCGGCGAGCTTCACCACCATGAGCGCGATGGCGGAGGCGGCCAGGATGGTGCCGAGTCCGGCGGCCACGAGTCCGAGGATCACCATGACGCCGAGCGAATGACCGATCACCGACAGCAGGGCGGCGCGCCGCCCGTAGGTGAGAGCCCGGCCGATCACGAAAAGCACGCCGGGACCGGGAATTATGACAATGACGATGGAGGCGACGAGAAACGCCAGCAGGTTCGCGGCGGGAATCATCCGATCATTCTATTTCCCGGGGCGGGGCCTGTCGCGTGGAATTTCACCGGCGCGAAAAGCTCAGCCGCGCAGCTCTTCCGGCAGTTGCTGCGGGTCGAGCAGCAACCGCTTCGCGTCGGCGCCGCGCACCTTGTCGGCCAGATCCAGATTGTCGGCCAGCAGTTTCCACTCGACCTCGGTGATGGCCCCGCGCGCCCGCTCGATGATGTTGAGGTCCCGCGTCCCCCAGGCGATGGGCATGGCGCTCACCGTCTGCCACAGATCGCCGACCGGCCCGGGTGCGCGATCCACGCGCACGGTCACCGCGGGCACCCGCTCCCCCGCGCGGGCCCGATGCCCGGGTAGCGAACGGACCGTGCGGGTCACCAGCGCGTAGCGCGGTCCCTTCGCGGTGGGCTTGGCCAAGTCGACCAGGGCCAGCAGGGTGGCCCCGTTGCCGTGCGTCTCCGAGACCACCGCGGGCACCAGGTCGCCCGCCGCGTACAGCTTGTCGACCCGCCCGCGATGCGGCATCCAGTACCCGATGAACAGCGCCGTGACGGCGGCCAGCAGGAAGGCCACCGCCAGCAGCCACGACCACGGATGGTTCACCCAGACCAGGAATGCGACACCCAACCCGAGGGCGACGGCCGCGGTGTAGGCCCAGATCCGGAGCCGGCGCAGGTATGCGACGACCTCGTTGACCGCTCTGGCATGCTCACGGTCCACCGTGAATTCGAAGCGCCGCACGTGCGTCCCTCCCGCCTTATGGAGGCTCTTCCTCCACTTATCCTATCGTCGGCCCCAGCAGGTCGTCTGCATCGGTGATGCGATAGGCATACCCCTGCTCCGCGAGGAAACGCTGCCGATGCGCAGCGTATTCGGCGTCCAGCGTGTCACGCGCGACCACGGAATAGAAGTGAGCTTGCCCGCCATCGTGTTTGGGCCGCAGCAGCCGCCCCAGCCGCTGCGCCTCCTCCTGCCGCGAGCCGAAGGTGCCCGAAACCTGTACGGCCACAGACGCTTCGGGTAGGTCGATGGAGAAGTTGGCGACCTTCGACACCACCAGCACCGGAATCTCCCCGCGCCGGAAGGCGTCGAAGAGCTCCTCGCGCTCCTTGGTGCGGGTGGAGCCCTGGATGACCGGGGCGTTCAGGTGCTCGCCCAACTCGTCCAGCTGGTCCAGGTAGGCCCCGATCACCAGGCTCGGCGCGTCCTTGTGCTTGGCCAGAATCGACTCCACCACCGGCAGTTTCGTGCGCGCGGTGGAGCACAGCTTGTAGCGCTCCTCCGGCTCGGCGGTGGCGTACGCCATGCGCTCGGCATCGGTCAGGGTGACCCGCACCTCGACACAGTCGGCGGGCGCGATCCAGCCCTGCGACTCGATGTCCTTCCACGGCGCGTCATAACGCTTGGGGCCGATCAGCGAGAACACGTCACCCTCGCGGCCGTCCTCGCGCACCAGGGTGGCGGTCAGGCCCAGCCGACGGCGCGATTGCAGATCCGCGGTCATACGGAAGACCGGCGCGGGCAGCAGGTGCACCTCGTCGTAGATGACCAGGCCCCAGTCACGGCTGTCGAACAGCTCCAGATGCCGATACTCGCCCTTGGTCTTGCGCGTGATCACCTGATAGGTGGCGATGGTGACCGGCCGGATCTCCTTGCGCTCCCCGGAGTATTCGCCGATCTCGTCCTCGGTCAGCGAGGTGCGGGCCAGCAGCTCACGCCGCCACTGCCGCCCGGCCACGGTATTGGTGACCAGGATCAGGGTGGTCGCCTTGGCCTTGGCCATGGCCGCCGCGCCCACCATGGTCTTGCCCGCGCCGCAGGGCAGCACCACCACGCCGGACCCGCCCGCCCAGAAGGAGTCGGCGGCGAGTTCCTGATAGTCGCGCAGATGCCATTCGCTGGAGGTGTAGTCCAGGTCGATCTGATGCGCCTCGCCGTCGACATAGCCCGCGAGGTCCTCGGCGGGCCAGCCCACCTTCAGCAGCATCTGCTTGATCCGCCCGCGCTCCGAGGGGTGCACGATGACCGTGTCGTCGTCGATGCGCGCACCCAGCATGGGCTGAATCTTCTTGTGCCGCAGGATCTCCTCCAGCACCGCGCGGTCCAGGCTGACCAGCACCAGCCCGTGCGCGGGATGCTTCATCAGCTGCAGCCGCCCGTAGCGGGCCATGGTGTCGACGATGTCGACCAGCAGCGGCTGCGGCACCGCGTACCGGCTGAAATTGACCAGCGCGTCGACCACCTGCTCGGCATCGTGCCCGGCCGCGCGCGCGTTCCACAGCGCCAGCGGCGTGATCCGATAGGTGTGCACATGCTCGGGCGCGCGTTCGAGCTCCGCGAACGGCGCGATGGCCTGCCGTGCCGCATTGGCCGACTCGTGGTCGACCTCCAGCAGCAGGGTCTTGTCACTCTGCACGATGAGCGGACCGTCGGTCACGAGCACCTCCTGGCTTGTTCCGGCTCGAATGAGCCTGGTCCATTCTCCAGGAACCCACCGACAAGGCCACGTGACCTGCGTC
>NZ_JBSGBY010000550.1:0-5798 GCF_053601505.1 Nocardia sp. NPDC004722 | reverse complement strand
GAACCGATGTTGCCCATGCATCTGTTCCGCAGCAATGTGTTCACGGTGTGCTCGATCCTGAGCTTCATCGTGGGCTTCGCGCTGCTGGGCGCGATTGACGGCGATCGCCTGGAGGCGGTCTGCCTGACGCTCAGCGACAGCATCGAATCCTTCCTCTACGACGAGGGCCTGCCCGACGAGGTGCGTGAGCAGCGCACCGCCGCGCACGCCCGTGCGGTGGACGGCTTTCGGGCCGAATTCGGCCTGCCCCGTTACGGGGTGCTGGGCCAGGTGCACGGACCGGCCTGGCCGGACGCGCGGCTCACCCTGGGGGTGGTCACCGACGCGGACACGGTGGAACTGCATCTGGTGCCCGCGACCGATCGCGACCGCCGCCTCATCATCGAGCAGCAGCGGGCCGCGCATCGCGCCCGCGAACGCGAATGGGCGCAGTTCTTCGACGAATTGGCCGCGCTCATCACCGATCTGGACGAGGCCGGGCAGCTCACCGTGGACGCCGGGGAACCGCATCGCGCCCGCATCGACCGTCACGGCGAGCTGCTGCGCCTGGAACTGGCCAGCGCCACCGCCCGCGCCCTCTCGCCGCGGGTGCTGAAGTTCATGCTCCGCGACGGCTGGCAGCATCCCGATCACCAGTATCCGTTGTGGCGCATCGAGATTCGTCTGCCCGCCCTGCCGCGTGAGCTACGCAGGCTGGCGCGGCTGGCGGTGCTGCCGCTGCGTACGCTGCTGCCGCCGCAGGGTCCGCTGCGGGTACTGCTGGACGGTTTGGATCAGCCGGTGCGGTCGCCGTCCACGGGGTCGATCGGGGGCGTCTCCGCGCCTAAGGTCGAGGGGTGATCGAGACAGCAGATATGGGTGTCACTCGGGCCGCCTACGACGAAGTGGCCGAGCAGTACGCCGATTTCATCCACCGGCAACTGCTCGACAACCCCTTCGACCGGGGCATGATCGACGCCTTCGCGCAGCTGGTCGCCGAGAGCGATCCGGGACCGGTCGCCGACATCGGTTGCGGGCCCGGCCGAGTGACCGCCCACCTGGCCGCGGCCGGATTCGAGGTCTCCGGAATCGACTTGTCGCCGGAGATGATTCGCCTGGCGCGGGCGGAGTTCCCCGAGCTCTCCTTCGAGGTCGGCCCCATGGAACGACTGCCGTTCCCCGATGGCGCGCTGGCCGGGCTGGTGGCCTGGTACTCCATCATTCACATTCCGCCGCAGCGCATTCCGGAGGTTCTCACCGAACTGGCGCGGGTGCTGCGGCCCGGCGGGCATGCTCTGTTCGGCTTCCAGGCCACCGACGAGCCCACCGGTATCACCGAATACGACCACAAGGTGGCGCCCGCCTACCGCTGGGCGCCCGCCACCTTCGCGGAGACGCTGGCCGCCAACGGTTTCCGCGCCGTCGCCACGCTCACCCGGGAGGCCCGCGCCAACGAGCGCACCCCGCACGGCAACGTGCTGGCCGTCAAGCTCTGACCGGCTCCGGCTCCCGGGCCGCTCGCTCGTCGAATTCGGCTCGGGAGACGGCGATCTCGTCCGCGTGCCGCAGCGCCCACTGCCCCATGGCGTGGGTGATGTGGCCGAGGTCCGCCCCGAGGTCGGTGAGCGTGTATTCCACCCGGGGCGGCACCGTGGGATACACCGTGCGCCGCACCAGCCCGTCGCGTTCCAGATCGCGCAGCGTGCGGGTCAGCACCTTCTGGGTGATGCCGTCGAGGCGGCGGCGCAATTCGTTGAAGCGGATCGGGCCGCCCTCCTTGCGCAGCGTGCCCAGCACCAGCAGCACCCACTTGTCCGCGAGTACCGCGAGCACGTCGCGGGCCGGACAGCGCCGCAGATAGCTGTCGACCAGATTTCCGGATGGCTCCCAGTCGGAGACGGTATCCATGAGGTACCTCGGGATCGAAATAGTGCCTTCTTCCCGAAAGATACTATCGGCCGCAGGATCGTGAGCATGAAAGCGATCACGCAACGCACCCTCGGCGGGCCGGACGTTCTCGAGACGGTGGAGGTCGAGACACCGCGGCCGGGCACCGGCGAGGTCCTGGTCCGGGTGGCGGCCACCTCGATCAACGCCGCGGACTGGAAGCTGCGTTCGGGCGCGGTCACCAAGTTGGGCCCGCCACCGTTCACGCTGGGCTTCGACGTTTCGGGCGTGGTGACCGAGGTCGGCACCGAGGTCACCGAATTCCGGCCCGGCGACGAGGTTTTCGGCAATGTGCTGAGCCGTGCCGGGGCGTACGCCGAATATGTCGTCACACCGAAGGAGTTCCTCGCGCCCAAACCTCCGGCGCTCGATCACGTTCAGGCCGCCGCCTTGCCGACGGCGGTGCTCACCGCCTGGCAGGCCCTGCGCGAAGTGCGTTCCGGGCAGCGGGTTCTGGTGCACGCGGCGGCCGGTGGCGTGGGCCATCTGGCGGTGCAGATCGCCAAGGCGCGCGGCGCGTACGTGATCGGCACCGCCCGCGCCGTCAATCACGAATTCCTGCGCGGTCTCGGCGCGGACGAGCTGATCGATTACACGGCAACCGATTTCACGACCGCGGTCGGCGATGTCGATATCGTCCTCGACCTGGTCGGCGGCGATTACACCGAACGGTCCCTGCGCGTGCTCACCCCGCAGGGCGTCGTGATCGACGCCCAGGGCGAGGAGCCGCTCGCCGATCCCCGCTATCACCGCCTCTGGTTCACCCCCTCCGGCGCGGATCTGCGCGAGGTCTCGGCACTGATCGAGGCGGGGCGGCTGCGGGGCGAAATCGATCGCGTGCTGTCGCTGGCCGAGGCCGCAGCAGCCCACGAACTCGGTGAATCCGGCCGGGTGCGCGGCAAGATCGTGCTCACCGCCTGGCAGGACTGAACCGATCCGGCCATCGGGACAGGTGATGCGGCGTACCGTCACCTGCGCATACCGTCGCGGAGAGACCACTTTGCGCAGGGAGTAACGGTGACGGACTGGAACGAAGAAGTCGATGTCCTGGTGGCCGGATCGGGCGGCGGCCTGGCCGGGGCGTACACGGCGGCCCGTGAGGGGCTGACGGTGGCGGTGGTCGAGGCCACCGACAAATTCGGCGGGACCACCTCGTATTCGGGCGGCGGCGGGGTGTGGTTCCCGTGCAATCCGGTGCTGCGCCGGGCGGGCGTGGACGACACCGTCGAGGACGCGCTCACCTACTTCCGGGCCGTGGTCGGTGACCGCACCCCGGCCGAGTTGCAGGAGACCTACGTCCGCCGCGGCTCCGACGTCATCGAATACCTGGAGCAGGACGAGGCTTTCGCGTTCCAGATGTTCCCGTGGCCGGACTATTTCGGCAAGGCCCCCAAGGCCCGCACCGACGGCAAGCGGCACATCATCCCGGCCCCGCTGAAGGCCGCCAAGCTCGGTGAGCTGAGCGCTTCGGTGCGCGGACCGCTGGGCACCGACCGGCACGGCGATCCGCAGCCGGATTACCTGATCGGCGGGCGCGCCCTGATCGGCCGGTTCCTGCTGGCGCTGGCCAAGTTCCCGAATGTGGCCCTGCACCTGAACACTCCGCTGGTGGAGCTGGTCACCGAGGACGGCGCGGTCACGGGCGCGATCGTCGAACGCGACGGGCAGCGGGTGGCGATCCGCGCGCGCCGCGGCGTGCTGCTGGCGGCGGGCGGTTTCGAGGGCAACGACGTGCTGAGGCAGCGCTACGGAGTGCCCGGTGTCGCCCGGGACACCATGGGGCCGTACGGAAATCAGGGTTTGGCGCACGAGGCGGGCATCGCCGTGGGCGCGGACACCGACCTGATGGATCAGGCGTGGTGGTCGCCGGGCCTGATCCATCCGGATGGGCGGGCCGCGTTCGCGCTGTGGTTCACCGGCGGCCTGTTCGTGAACCAGTCCGGTACCCGCTTCGTCAACGAGTCCGCGCCCTACGACCGCCTCGGCCGCGACATCATCGCGCAGCTGAACGACGGGTCGGTGACGCTGCCGTTCTGGATGATCTACGACGACACCGAGGGCGTCGTGCCGCCCATCAAGGCCAGCAATGTGCCGATGGTCGAGGCGGAACGCTATGTCGAGGCGGGCCTGTGGAAGACCGCCGACACACTCGAGGAGCTGGCCGCGCAGATCGGTGTCCCCGCCGACGCGCTGGCCGCCACCGTGGCCCGCTTCAACGGCTTCGCCGCCGAGGGCGTCGACCCGGACTTCGGTCGCGGCGACGAAGCCTACGATCGCGCCTTCTCCAATGGCGAACCCCCGCTCACCCCGATCGTGAAGGGCCCCTTCCACGCCGCCGCCTTCGGCATCTCGGATCTGGGCACCAAGGGCGGCCTGCGCACCGACACCGCCGCCCGCGTCCTCGACACGGCGGGCGATCCGATCCCGGGTCTGTATGCGGCGGGCAACACCATGGCCGCGGTGAGCGGCACCGTCTACCCCGGTGGCGGCAACCCGATCGGCGCGTCGGTGCTGTTCAGCCATCTCGCCGCCCTCGACATGAGCGCCCGCTAGCGGCCTCCGACCCCTGCCGTGTGATGCGATAGCGGCATGACAGCGGGTGCGCCCGGGCGGACCGGGTATGACGTGATCGTGGTGGGCGGCGGGCACAACGGGTTGGTGGCCGCCGCCTATCTGGCTCGGGCCGGGCGGTCGGTGCTGGTGCTGGAGCGCGCGGAGCGCACCGGCGGCGCGGCCGTGTCGGAGCGGCCGTTCGCCGGGTTCGACGCGCGGCTGTCGCGGTATTCGTATCTGGTCAGCCTGCTGCCGGAACGCATTGTGCGGGACCTGGATCTGAGTTTCGAGACCCGCAAGCGCCGCATCTCCTCCTACACGCCGGTGGGGGATACCGGGCTGCTGGTGGACAACGGCTCCGAGTCGGCCACCCGCGAGAGTTTCACGCAGGTGACCGGTTCGGAGCGGGATTACGCGGCCTGGCAGGACTTCTACGGCATGACCGGGCGGCTGGCCCGGCGGGTCTTCCCGACCATGACGCAGCCGTTGCCGACCCGCGCCGAATTACAGCGCACGGTCGACGATTCCGCGGCGTGGGAAGCGATTTTCGAACGCCCCCTGGGGGAATCGGTGGAATCGCGTTTCGCCGACGACCTGGTGCGCGGCGTGGTGCTCACCGACGCGCTGATCGGCACCTTCACCCACGCCCACGATCCGACGCTGCTGCAGAACCGCTGCTTCCTCTATCACGTCATCGGCGGCGGCACGGGCGACTGGAACGTGCCGGTCGGCGGCATGGGCGCGCTGACCGACGCTCTGGCCACCGCGGCGCGGTCGGCCGGAGCCGAGATCCGCACCGGCAGCCTGGTCACCGGGATCGAAACCGACGGCCGCAGCGCGGAAGTCCGGTTCTCGGGCCGCCATGGTGAAAGCACGGCGACGGCTCGCCACGTACTGGTGAACGCCGCGCCGTACGTGCTCGCCGGACTGCTGGGCGAGCGGGCCGACAAGCCCGAAGGGGCGCAGCTGAAGATCAATATGCTGCTGCGGCGGCTGCCGAAACTGCGTGACGCGCATATGGATCCGCGCGCGGCGTTCGCCGGGACCTTCCATATCTCCGAATCGGCGCGGCAGCTCGAACAGGCCTATCGGGAGGCCGCGGCGGGCGCGCTGCCCTCGGCCCCGCCCTCGGAGATCTACTGCCACACCCTGACCGACCCGACGATTCTCGCGCCGGAACTGCTCGAGCGCGGCTTCCAGACCCTCACCTTGTTCGGGATACACACCCCCGCACCTGCGGCACAACCCGTACGACAGCTATCGGATCCTGCGCGCCGCCGGGCCTTTCGTGCCCGGCCCCCACGACACCCAGCTGGTCA
>NZ_JBSGBY010000549.1:0-5799 GCF_053601505.1 Nocardia sp. NPDC004722 | reverse complement strand
GAGGCCCAGATCGCCGCGATCCGCTCCGCACTCGAGGCGGCCGATGTGCCCGCCGATTCCGTCCAGTACGTCGAATTGCACGGCACCGGAACGCCCGCGGGCGATCCGGTCGAGGCTGCCGCACTCGGCGCGACGTATGGCGTCGACCGCGCGCCGAACTCCCCGCTGGCGGTGGGATCGGTCAAGACGAACGTCGGCCACTTGGAGGGTGCCGCCGGAATCATCGGCCTCATCAAAACCGCACTGTCCCTGCGACACCGCGAACTCGTGGCCAGCCTCAACTTCGAGCGCCCCAATCCGGCCATTCCCCTGGATGATCTGCGCTTGCGCGTGGTCACCGCACCCGAGCGATGGGCCGCGCCCAGCCTCCGGCGGGCAGGCGTCTCCGCCTTCGGCATGGGCGGTTCGAACGTGCACCTGATCCTCGACGAGGCCCCCATCGCGGATCTCGCGACGACCGTCGAGCCCGACGACGGCGACGAGGTGCCGATCGTGCTCTCCGCGCGCGATGAGGCCGGTCTCCGCGCGCAAGCGAGCCGACTCCGTGACTGGCTGGTGCGCCATCCGGAACTCGCCCTCGCCGACGTGGCGTATTCGCTGCTCACGGCCCGCGCCCATATGCCCTGGCGTACAGGCTTTTTCGCGTCGAGTCGCGCACAGCTGCTCGCCGATCTCGAGGCGCTCGCCGACAACGGCGCGGACGCCGTTGCCCGGCGGGAGGCTAGCCCCGGCCAGCCCCTCGAGACACTCCTTCAGACGTATCGCGCTGGCGGACCAGTGGATTCGAGCGCCTGGGGTGCCACGGGTATCCGGGTCGAGCTGCCGCCGTACGCATTTCACCGCCGAGAGAATTCCGGGGGTCTCGTTCCGGTCGAGTCGACACCGGTAGCGGCCGCGCCCGCGGACCGCGCGCGCGATGTCGGAGACCACCTCGAACAGGGCACCCCCGCAGACAGCGCCTTGGCGCACCGGCTGCGCGCGCTGCCCGAGTATCAGCACCGCGCAGCGGTTCTCGGCGTGGTCCGTGAGCAGGCGGCTGCGGTGCTCGGGTACGAGTCGGGCGAGTCGATTCGCGACGACCTGCCGTTCACCGATCTCGGGTTCGACTCGCTCAGTGGCGTGGAGTTGCAGAAACGCCTGAGCCGGGCGACGGGTGTGGAGTTGCCGCCCTCGCTCATCTTCGATCACCCCACCGCCGCCTCGGTGGCCGAACTGCTGATCTCCACCGCCACCGCCGCCGGGCCGAAGCGCGGCCGGGTCACGCGGCGTAGTTCCTCGGACGAGCCGATCGCGATCGTGGGCATGGGTGCGCGGTTCCCGGGCGGCGTCTCCTCCGCCGAGGAGCTGTGGGACCTGGTCGCGGCCGGGGGCGACGCGATCGGGGATTTCCCCGAGGATCGTGGGTGGGATCTGGATCGGCTCTATGATCCCGATGCCGACAAGGCGGGGACCGTGTACACGCGGCGGGGTGGATTCCTCAGCAGTGCGGGGGATTTCGATCCCGGGTTCTTCGGGATCAGCCCGCGTGAGGCGTTGGCGATGGATCCGCAGCAGCGGGTGTTTCTCGAAACCGCTTGGGAGGCGCTCGAAGACGCTGGGATCGACCCGACCACGCTGCGGGGTACGGATACCGGCGTCTTCGTCGGGGCGTGCGCGTCAGGGTATGCCGGTCTGGTCACCGGTGAGCTGGAGGGTTTCCGACTGACGGGCACCTCGCACAGCGTCATCTCGGGGCGGCTCGCCTATGTCCTCGGGCTGGAAGGTCCGGCGGTGACGGTGGATACCGCGTGCTCGTCCTCGCTGGTGGCGCTGCATTCGGCGTGTCAGGCCCTGCGCCGGGGCGAGAGCTCGCTGGTGCTGGCCGGAGGCGTGACGATCGCCGCGACTCCCGACCTGTTCGTCGATTTCTCCCGGCAGCGTGGGCTGTCACGCGACGGCCGCTGCAAGGCTTTCTCCGCCGCGGCGGACGGTGTCGGCTGGTCCGAGGGCTCGGGAGTGCTCGTGCTGGAGCGGCTTTCCGACGCTCGCCGACTCGGGCACCAGGTCCTGGCGGTGGTGCGGGGTAGCGCGGTCAACCAGGACGGTGCGAGCAACGGTCTCACCGCACCCAATGGCCCATCGCAGCAGCGCGTGATCGAACAGGCCCTCGCCGACGCCGGAATCTCGGCGGCCGACGTGGACGCCGTCGAGGCGCACGGCACCGGAACACGACTGGGCGATCCGATCGAGGCGCAGGCACTGATCGCCGTCTACGGACAGGATCGCGGCGACCGGCAACCCCTGCGGATCGGCTCGCTCAAATCGAATATCGGTCATACCGTCGCCGCCGCCGGTGTCGCCGGTGTGATCAAGACCGTCCAGGCGATGCGGCATGGACAACTGCCGCGCACCTTGCACGCGGAAACGCCGTCGCCGCACGTGGATTGGCATGCGGGTGCGGTGCGGCTGCTGGCCGAGGCCGAACCATGGGAACCCGGGGATCGCCCGCGCCGGGCCGGGGTGTCGTCGTTCGGGATCAGTGGAACGAACGCCCACGTGATCCTCGAGGAAGCGCCCGCCGACGCGACGACCTCGGACACGGCCGGCGGCCGGGATCTCCCGAACGAGAACGCGGTGCCGCTGGTCGTCTCGGGTAGGAACGAAGCGGCGCTGCGCGCCCAGGCCGCCCGCCTGCGCGGGTGGTGGTCGGCACGTCCCCGGCTGAATGTGGCCGACGTGGCCGCTGCGCTGACTTCGACTCGAGCACAACTGGATTCGCGCGCGGTGGTGTTCGGGCGCGATCGGGAAGAGCTGCTCGAGAAGTTGCACGCACTCACCGAAACGGGCAGTGACGCAGCCGATTCGGGTGTCGACATCGTCACCGGAACCCCTGTCGCGGGGCAGACCGCGTTCCTGTTCACCGGACAGGGTGCGCAGCGAGTCGGCATGGGCGGTGACCTCTACAGCGCTTTTCCTGCCTTCGCGACCGCACTGGACGAGGTGTGCGCACACCTCGATCCGCTGCTCGGGGCATCCCTGCGCGAGGTGATGTTCGCCGATGCCACCGGCGTGCTCGACCGCACCGAATGGACGCAGCCCGCGCTCTTCGCCTTCGAGGTCGCGCTGTTCCGGCTGCTCGAATCGTTCGGCATCGCACCGGATGTCGTCGCGGGTCACTCCATCGGCGAACTCTCGGCCGCCCACGTGGCCGGAGTGCTGTCGCTGCCCGACGCGTGCGCACTCGTGGCGGCCCGAGGCCGGTTGATGGGTGCGCTTCCCGAGGGCGGGGCGATGCTGGCCGTCGCCGTCGACGAGGCTCGCGCGAACGGCATCGTCGTCGGATTCGAGGGCCGTGTCTCGCTCGCCGCTATCAACGGCCCGGCCGCGACGGTGCTGTCCGGTGACACCGACGCGATCGACGCCGTCGAGCGAGAGTTGGCGGCCGAGGGAATTCAGACCACGCGGCTGCGCGTCAGCCACGCTTTCCATTCGGCGCGAATGGATCCGATGCTGGAGGAGTTCCGCACCATCGCGGAGGGCCTCACCTACAACCCGCCCCGGCTGCCCATTGTCTCGACCGTCGCCGCCGACTTCCCGGGCGAGACCATCGCCACCCCCGGCTACTGGGTGCGGCAGGTGCGGGACGCCGTGCGCTTCGCGCCCGCGCTCGCGACCCTGCTCGCGAGCGGCGTGCGGCGATTCGTCGAGGTGGGACCGGACGCCATTCTCAGCGCGGCGACCAACCGCTACCTGGCTACCGACCCGGCCATCGAGTCGTCGACCTATGTCGTGACCACCTCACGACGATCGAATGATCCAGTCCCGCAGCTGCTCTCGGCCCTGGCACAGCTGCATGTCACCGGCGGCCCGATCGACTGGCGGCCCCTGCTGCCCGTCTCGGAGCAACGAATCCCGCTGCCGACCTACGCATTCCAGCATCAGCGGTTCTGGCTGCGCCCGGCTCCCGCCTCGGGCGCGTCCGGCGGTCACCCGATTCTGACCGGCGTCGTCGGTATCGCGGGCACCGATGAATGGTTGTTCACCGGTCGACTGTCCCTGCGCGAACACCCGTGGATCTCCGACCACGCGGCATACGGCGTCGTGGTCGTCCCCAGCGCGGTTCTGGTGGAATTCCTGCTCAGCGCGGGCGAGCGCATCGGCTGCGAGGTACTCGAGGAACTCACACTGCAGGTGCCGATCGTGCCTGCCGCAGACGATGAGATCGAGCTCCAGGTCGCGGTACGCGCATTCGAGTCCGGGCGTCGGGATTTCGACTTCCACTTCCGCAAGTCCGTGGATGACCCGTGGGTACTCAATGCGACCGGTGCGCTCACGCGAGAACATTCGGGCGACTCGGAGGCACTGCGGTTGCTCGGCCAGGCTTGGCCGCCCGCCGAGGCGGAAGCGCTCGACGCGACCCGCATTCCGAGCCTGATGACGCAGGGCTCCGGGCTCGAATACGGCCCGGCGTTCGGTGGCGTTCACGCGGTGTGGCGGCAAGCGGACGCGGTCTTCTCCGAGGTCACCCTGCGCACCGACGCGGACGGCACGGCGGGCGCTTTCGGACTGCACCCGACGCTGGTGGACATGACGGTGCACGCCGGGCTCGCCGAATTGCTGTGGCGCGGACAGGATCATGACGCAGGCTCCGGCAAGCTGCTGTTCCGCTGGGGTGGTGCGCGATTCCACCGGCCGCTGGCCGACCGATCGCAGCTGACCTCACTGCGAGTCGCGGCCGTCGCCACGGGGCCGGAGACGATCTCGGTCGCGGCCATGGACACCGCCGGTCGTCCGATCCTCTCCGTGGATGCCGTGGTCATGCGCCCGTATGACGTGCGACGCTTCTTCGAAAGCCGGTCCGAGAGTGCGGCCGACCTGTACCGGGTACGCTGGGAGCGCGGCGGCGCTGCGCCCGTCGGCGACCCGATAGCCGTCGCGGTGCTGGCCGATACCACCGTGGCGGGAATAGACGAGTCGTACGCCTCGGTCGAGGCCGTCGCGGCGGCGGAGCGGATTCCGGCCTCGGTGGCCTATCGAGCCCAGTTCCCGAAAGACGAAGCGGCCGATATCCCTTCGGCGATCCGGCGGGCCGTGCACGCGACGCTGGCCCTGCTGAATTCGTGGGTGCGAAGCGAACGGCTGTCGGATACCCGGCTGGTCGTCGTCACCACGGGCGGAGTCGGAGTCGCCGACGAATCCCCCGATCTCGTCGCGGCGGCGGTGTGGGGTGTGGTGCGCACCGCGCAGACCGAGAATCCGGATCGTTTCGTCCTCGTCGACGAGGACCCGGCGGCGCCGTTGGATGCCGAAGCGCTTGTCGCCGTGCTGCGTAGCGAGGAACCTCAGGTCGCCCTCCGTCGTGCCGAACTGCTGGTACCGCGATTGGTTCGCGCCGAGGCGGTCGGCACCGACGCCGACGCCGCCCCGTTCGGTACCGGAACGGTGCTGATCACCGGCGGCACAGGCGGATTGGGCGCGCTGTTCGCCCGGCATCTCGTGACCGAGCACGGCGTCCGGAGCCTGGTGTTGACCTCTCGCCGTGGCCCCGACGCCCCGGGTGCGGCGACCCTGGTCGAGGATTTGGCGGCCCTCCAGGCCGAGGCTCGAATCATCGCCTGCGACATCGCCGACCGTGAATCGGTCGGGCGGTTGGTGAGCGGTGTGGAGCTGAGCGCGGTGATCCATGCCGCGGGTGTCCTCGACGACGGCACCATCGGTTCCCTGACGGCCGAGCAGGTCGATCGCGTCCTGGCACCGAAGATCGCTGGCGCGTGGAATCTGCACGAGGCGACCGCGGGTACCGCGCTGTCCGCCTTCGTG
>NZ_JBSGBY010000548.1:0-5805 GCF_053601505.1 Nocardia sp. NPDC004722 | reverse complement strand
CGCGCCGCAACCGGTCAGTACCAGTGCCAGCGCGAGCGCGGGCGGGCCACCCGCGAGTTTCCAGCGCCGCCGCATGGGCATCGCCCCTTTCGATCCGATCCGTCCCGCCCGGATCCGACGCTACCAGCGGCGATCACTCGCACACCGAACCCGCAGGGAGATGGGAACTTCAGCGTTCCGAATTCGCCCTGCGCTGGTGCATTGACCCAGACGGCCCCTACGATGGCACGCGCAGGGCGGTTCGTAAAAGAGGGGACCGTCCGGCACCCTTGGTACCGGATGGTTGCTGACTGGTAGGGGCTCGATGAACGCCGCGAACGTGAAACTGCTTGTGTGGGAGTGCGACAACACCCTGTGGGACGGGGTGGTGTGCGACTCCAGCGCCGGTGCGCTGCGCGCCGACGCCGCGCGCTCCCTGCGCATCCTGGCCGAGCGTGGCGTCATGCACGCCATCGCCTCGCGCGGTGAATGGGCCTGGACGGTAGAGCAATTGCGCCGCCACGGGGTGGCCGAGCGCTTCGCCGCCGTCGAGGTCGGCTGGGGCCGCAAGTCCGCCGCCATCACCCGCATCGCCGAAACCCTCGGCGTCGGCCTCGATCAGGTCGGCTACATCGATTCCGAACCGCTCGAGCGCAGCGAGGTCGCCCACGCGTTGCCGCAGGTGCGCTGCTATGCCGCCCGGCACGTGGATGTGCTCGGCGCGCTGCAGGAATTCCGTGCCCCGCTCGGCGACGTCCCGCCGCCCACCTCGCCGATGGCCCACATCCACGCCCGCTGACCGGGACGCCGCGCCCGCTCATCGGGACCCTGACCAAGCCGTCGCCGAGACCGTGAAGAGCGCCGCGCCCGGACCGTGAACAGGCCGCACCGGGACAGCGGAACGGGCCCGCCGAGACTGCTCGACGGACCCGCTGCGAAGTCGATCCGATCTCAGGCCGGAGTGGACTGCCCATCGCCGCTGCGGATTTCGACGATCGGCAGCACCAGCGCCGCCGGGGCGCTCGCGGGGACCATCGGCTGCTTGGGTGCAACGGGTGCAATACGCGTGTAGCCCGCGTCCTGCGCCGGACGGGTATCGGCCTCACCGTTGTTGGGCCACAACGCCGCGGCGCGCTCGGCCTGCGCGGTAATGGTCAGCGACGGATTCACCCCGAGGTTCGCCGACACCGCCGCCCCGTCGACCACACTCAATGTCGGGTAGCCGTACACGCGGTGGTACGCGTCGATGACACCGTGCTCGGCATCCGCGCCGATCGCCGCGCCACCCAGGAAGTGCGCGGTCAGCGGGATATTGAACACCTCGCCCCAGGAACCGCCCGCCACGCCGCCGATCTTGTCGGCGACCTTGCGGGTGACCTCGTTGCCCGCCGGGATCCAGGTCGGATTCGGTTCGCCGTGGCCCTGTTTGGAGGTCAGCTTGCGGCCGAAGAGCCCGCGCTTGGTGTAGGTGGTGATCGAGTTGTCCAGATGCTGCATGACCAGCGAGATGATGGTGCGCTCGCTCCAGTTCTTCACCGACATGAACTGCAGCAGCGTCAGCGGATGCAGGATCACCGTCCACAGGAACCGCAGCCAGCGCGGGATCTTGCCGCCGCCGTCGACCATGAGGGTCTGCAGCAGGCCCATCGAGTTGGAGCCCTTGCCGTAGCGGACCGGTTCGATGTGAGTGTCGGGCGTCGGGTGGATGGAGGAGGTGATGGCCACGCCGCGGGTGAAGTCGATGTCCGGGTTCACCTTGCGGGTGGCCGCGCCGACGATCGATTCGGAGTTGGTGCGGGTCAGCACGCCCAGCCGCGGTGACAGCTTGGGCAGCACGCCCTTGTCGCGCATCGCGAACAGCAACTGCTGGGTGCCGCGGGTGCCGGCGGCGAGCACCACATGCTTGGCGGTATAGGTCTTGGGCTGCTTGCGCACCCAGGTGCCGGTGCGTTCGGTCTCCACGTCCCAGGTGCCGTCGGCCTGCGGGCGCACGGAGGTGACCGTGGTCATCGGGAACACCTGCGCGCCACCGGATTCCGCCAGATACAGGTAGTTCTTGACGAGAGTGTTCTTGGCGTTGTGGCGGCAACCGGTCATGCACTCGCCGCATTCGATGCAGCCGGTGCGACGCGGGCCCGCGCCACCGAAGTACGGGTCGTCGACGGTCTTGCCCGCCTCACCGAAGAACACGCCGACCGGGGTCTGCACGAAGGTGTCGCCCACGCCCATGTCGTCGGCGACCTGCTTGAAGATCTCGTCGGCCGGGGTCATGTGCGGGTTGGTGACCACGCCGAGCATCTTGCGGGCCTGCGTGTAGTACGGCATCAGCTCGTCGTGCCAGTCGGTGATGTCACGCCACTGCGGGTCGGCGAAGAACGGCGCGGGCGGCACATAGAGCGTGTTGGCGTAGTTGAGCGAGCCGCCGCCCACGCCCGCCCCGGCCAGGATCAATACGTCACGCAGCGGGTGGATGCGCTGAATGCCGAAGCAGCCCAGCTTGGGCGCCCACAGGAACTTCTTGAGATCCCAGCTCGTCTCGGGCAGCTCGTCGTCGGCGTAGCGCTGACCGGCCTCGAGGACTCCGACGCGATAGCCCTTCTCGGTCAGCCGCAGCGCGCTCACACTGCCGCCGAATCCGGATCCGACGATGAGGACGTCGAAATCGGTGTCGCGTTGGGTCATGGATTCTCCCTGTGTCGTCGTCGACAGTGTGGCGGCGGTTACGCTAACGCGGACAGTTGCCACTGTCAACGTACGCCGGTAGCGGTATCTATGCTGTTCGCGTGGACCGATTCAGCCGACTGCAACTCGCGGAACTCAGCGGGGTGGCCGCTCGCACCATCCGCTACTACCACTCGGTCGGCGTGCTGCCCAAGCCTGGACGGGCGGGTAAGGAGGCCGTTTACGGTCCCGAACACCTCGAGCGACTGCACGCGATCACCGCGATGCAGGCGCGCGGGCTGCGACTGGATGCGATTCGCGAGGTGTTCGAGGCCGAAGTGCCCGGCGACGGTGACTGGCGTGAGGTCTTCGACCCCCGCTACAGCGGCGAACCGGAAGCCGGAACCATCCTCGACGACGAGGGTCTGACCGCGTTGCTCGGTGATCGCCGCCCCGAAGTGCTCGAGGATCTGCTCGCCGCGGGCTACCTCGAACCGGTCGGCGACCGCTGGCGAGTGCCGGAACCGGCCATGCTCTCCGGCGCGCTCATCCTCTATGACGTCGGCACCGACATCGCCCTGTCGGGTGTGCTGCGCAAACTGATTCGCACCCATGTCGCCGCCTTGGCCGACGAGATGATCCGCGTCATCCGTGAGGCATCCGGTGCGGAGTACACCGGTGAGGGCGTGGGCTACGACCTCGACCGCTTCCGCGACCGGTTCCGGGCCGCGGCACACGAGGTCGGCGGGGCGACGCTGGTGGAGGAAATAGAGCGGGCGGTCCGCGAACTCGATCGCTGACCCCGCCCGCATCAGGGGGCCGGGGTCGCGGTGGGGACGGTGACGGGGGAGTCGCAGCTGGCGGGTGGGTCGACCAGCTTGCAATCCGCCGGGAAGCGGACCGGTTCGTACGCTGTGGGGACGCCGCCCGCGGTGATGATCTGACGGTAGGTGTCCACACCGTCGGTCGGTTTGCGCGTCAGGTTGGGGTCGGTGAGCGCGTCGACGCTGTAGAGGCCGAATCGCGGTGTGTAGGAACCCCACTCGTAGTTGTCGGTGAGCGACCAGTAGTTGTAGCCGACGAGGTTCATGCCGTCGGCCTTGGCGCGGGTCAGCCAGTAGACGGTGTCGCGCAGGTGATCTGACCGGGTGTAGCCGTCGACGCGGGGCTTGCCGTCCTCGGTGGGCATCCCGTTCTCCACCACCCACAGCGGCTTGCCCGGGAACTTCTGCGAATAGTGTTGCAGCGCATAGTAGATGCCCTCGGGCCGGATCGGCAGCTCCCACATTCCGGCCGGGGGCGCGGCCGAGCCGTCGGGCAGGTTCACGGCATTGGATTTCGGCGGGTCGTAGGCGAAGTAGTAGTCCACGCCGATGAAGTCGAGCTTGTCGCCGATGCGGTCCATGAGCGGCCCGTTGACCTGCGATTCCGCGCCCGCCACATACCCGACATTGCTGGTGACCAGGGCCTTGGGCTGCACCTGGTGGATGTAGTCGTAGATCTGGTTGTGCACCTGCGCGACCTTGTCGAGCATGTCGTCGGCGTTGGTGTCGTTCTGGCGCACCTCGTGCATGATGTAGGCGACCGGCTCGTTCACGGTGACCCACACCGGATTTCGCGAGGTATAGCGGTCGACCACCTTGCGGGCGTTGGCCAGCCAGTCCTCGACCATGCCGGGATTGCGCCAGCCGCCGCGCTCGGCCTCCCAGCCCGGATACACCCAATGGTCCAGGGTCAGCATGGGTTCCATGCCGTTGGCCACGATATCGTCGACGACCTGGTCGTAGAAGGCGAAGCCCTGCTCGTCCCACACGCCGGGTTCGGGCTGCAACCGCGCCCACTCGATGCCGATGCGGAACACCTTGACCCCCAGGCTCGCGGCCAGGGCGATATCGGTCTGGTAGCGGGAGCGGAAGTCGATGGAGTTGCGGTAGCGGTCCCACCCGGAGTTGGCGTCGATGTAGTGCATCCAGTTGCTGTCGGGCGCATGGCCCTCGGACTGGAAGCCCGACGCCGCCACACCCCACAGGAAGTCCGATCCCAGCCCGCCGCGCACACCGGGCGTGGGCGGGGCGGCCGGGGTGGCCTGGGCGACGCCCACCGGCAACAGCGTCGCGGCCGCGGCGAGCCCGGCCAGGACGAGGGCGTGCAGGCGTCTGCGCATCGGGGCTTCTCCTCCGGGACGGTGGTCGGAATGTCCCGATTCGGAGCGTAGCTGTCGATTAGCTGAAATCCGGGGCAGCGCGGGGCGTGTCGCGCGGGCCGATCGCCCGGTCCCTCCGCCGGTCGGCGGACGGATTTCCGGTCCGGAAAACCGGTGCGAGCGACCTACCAGCCACTTTGCGCGCCCACGCGCGATCGGCGGTGTCGTGGACCACTCCCGCGCGCCTAATGTTCGAGTCGTACCGGCCTGTGGCCCAAGCAGTTCCAGGAGGGGGAGCCACAGTCCGGTGCAAACAGCTAGAGAAGGACGGGATATGCCCAGCATCTACGACCGCATCGGCGGCGGCCCCACGCTCACCGTGGTGGTCGACGACTTCTACCGGCGCGTCTACGCCGACGCGGACCTGGCCGGCTTCTTCGCCGGGGTCGACCTCGAACGACTCAAACAGCGCCAGGTCGAGTACTTCTCGACCGTGCTCGGCGGGCCCGCGATCTACACCGGGGCGTCACTGCGGCGGGTGCATCAGGGGCTCGGCATCACCCGCCGCCACTTCGACCGGGTGGCACGCCACCTCACGGCCGCACTCTCCGGCGCCGGGGTGTCGCAGGAGATCGTGGACCTCATCGTCGAGGCATTGGACCCGCTCGCCGACGACATCGTCGCCGCCCGCCCGCCGACCACCCGGCGCATGCGCAGCGGATCGCGAATCTGGGTGTGGTCGAGCGCGATCGGGAGTTAGTTCGGCGCGGCGGCCGGATCGGCGCAGCTGTCGAGGGCGTCGACCAGCGAGCAGGTCGTCGCGGGCCGGGTGGGCCGGTATCCGGGGGGAACACCGGCGTCGTGGGCGATGGCGCGGTAGGCGTCCACGGCGTCGGTGGGGCGGCGGGTCAGGCTCGGATCGGTCTTGACGTCGACGGTGTAGAGGCCGAAACGCGGTGTGTAGGAACCCCATTCGTAATTGTCGGTGAGGCTCCAGTAGTTGTAGCCGATCACGTTCATGC
>NZ_JBSGBY010000547.1:0-5817 GCF_053601505.1 Nocardia sp. NPDC004722 | reverse complement strand
ATAGTTCGCCATCGGCGGATCGGAGGTGAGACGCTCGTCGATGGCTGCGCTCGTGCTACCTCGCCGGTGAGGTCGGTGTCCGGCAGTTCCTCGATATCGGCACCGGCTTGCCCACGATGCAGAACACCCATGAGGTCGCGCAGTCGGTGTCGCCGGAGGCGAGGATCGTCTACGTCGACAACGATCCGCTGGTGCTCACCCACGCGCGGGCGTTGCTGACCAACGCCAGCGAGCACGGGGTCACCACCTACCTCGACCGCGATCTCCATCATCCCGAGCAGATCGTCGCCGGCGCCCGCCCGATACTGGACTTCGACCAGCCGATCGCGGTGATGTTCATGGGCGTGCTCGGCCACGCCCGCAGCTACGACGACATGCTGCGCATCGTGCGCACCATCATGGACGCGGTGCCCACAGGCAGTTATCTGGTGTTGTGGGACGGCACCGTCGACAGCCAGTCCTATGTGGACTTGTGTGAGGAGTACGCCAAAACTGGTGGCGTCCCGTATGTTCCGCGTACCCAGACCGAGATTCGTGCCGCGTTCGACGGCCTTTCGTTCGAGGAGCCAGGCTTCGTCCGGATCACCGAATGGCGCCCGAAGCCGGCGCAAGTGGGCACGCTCGCGCAGATCGCCGCATTTGGAGGCGTCGCACGTAAGGCGTAGCGGCGCGCCATGACCTGGGTGGCTCTGGTGATGCCGTGCGGTGTCAGGGTACGCGCGCTTACGTTTCCGGAGCACGCAGCCAAGTGGTAGATCCGGGCATAAGCTCGCTGCTAGGGGTCGGTTTCCGGTGCCGGAAAACTCGGTTCCGGTGGCGGGTTCCTGGGTAATCTGTCGTCATGGTGGAGGGGCACCAACGTCCTGTTGGCGAGTTCATTTCTGCGAGAGCTTGGTTCGCTGCACGGTTGGCGGAATTGTTTGAGGCTGCGGGGAATCCGACGCTACAGAGGGTCGTGACAACGGCTGAGAGACGACTCCGCGCGGCCCGGGCGCCGGGAGCCAGTGGCGGTTTGTCGGTGCAGCGTCTCAGTGATTGGCGGACCGGTCATCATCGACCGGCATCGTTCGAGCAGTTCACTCCGGCATTGCTGACCTTGATCGAACTCGTACCCCCGAAACCGGGTAGTACCCGGACCGAGTTGATGGATCCGCTGGTGTGGAAGCAGTGGTGGGCCGCGGCAGACGCCGAAAACGATTCCGCAACGGGCCCGGTCAAAGCCAAGCGACGTGCCCGACAGCGGAATTCCGCGTCCGATGAACGCGGGGCTCGTCCGAGAGTGACGACGGTGCTACCCCGTGCCATCGGCACGTTCGTGGGGCGTGAGCGAGAGTTGCAATCGATCGTGGACGCGGCCACCGCGGGACCGTCGGTGGCGATCCATACCGTCGACGGCATGGCCGGCATAGGTAAGACCGCGTTGATCGTCCGTGCGGCGCATCTGCTCGCCGACCAGTTTCCCGACGGTCAATATTTCGTGGAGCTCAACACCCACACTGCCGGCCTGACTCCGAGCGATCCCTTCGACGTCCTGGGCACGCTACTCACCGATCTCGGGATCGACCCGCGCCATATCCCCGGAACTCTCCACGGGCGTCGGAACATTTGGCGCGGGCGCCTCGCCGGCAAGCGAGTGCTGCTGGTTCTCGACGATGCCCGCGACAGTAACCAGATCGAGCCGCTGCTTCCGGCTTCCCCCGGATGTCTGGTCCTGGTCAGTAGTCGGCGGCGTTTGATCGCGCTCGATGACGCGACTCCTTTGCCGGTGGGCACGCTCGACAGGGACACGGCCATCGACCTGTTCTGCACCCTGGCGCTGCGCACCCCGACCGGCATGAGTGCGGCCGCCGCGGCCGCGGTCGTCCAGGCGTGCGGGTATCTGCCCTTGGCGATCGTGCTCGCTGCCGGGCGGCTGGCACACCACCCCACCTGGAGCATTACCGACATGGCCGCCGAACTGTCGGAGGACCGCACGCGGCTCGGCGTCCTCGAGGCGGGCCAGCGCGCGGTCCGGGCCGCGTTCGCGGCCTCCTATACCGGTCTTCCTCCACGACGGCAGCTGGTGTTCCGACGACTCGGTCTGCACTCGGGTCCCGATATAGACGCCTACGCGGCAGCTGCCCTCGTCGACCTACCGATCGGGATCGTCAGAGGCGAACTCGACGCCCTCTATACCGACCACCTCGTCGAGGAAGCCGCCCCCGGACGCTACCGACTACACGATCTCCTGCGCGAATACGCAAACACGCTCGCGGCGGAAGACCTGGTCGCCGAGCAAGCCTCGGCCACAGACAGATTGTTCGATTACTACTGGCGGACCTTGCGCGCGGCCGGCCACCCCGCCAGTACACCGGCAACGGCATCAGCACCCACCTCCCGAACACAGTCGTCCACGCCGAGGCAGTTCACCTACGCTGCCGCGGTCGAGTGGATGCGGCGCGAGAGACCGAATCTGATGGCGTGCCTGCGCTCCGCCGCCGCGGACAACCAGCTGAGCAGAGTGGTCGAGTTGACCCGCGCACTCGGCGGCGAATTACGTTTGCAGGGCCCGACGGCCCCATCCGTCGGCATCTACCAGCGGCAGGTGGTCGCCGCACACACCATCGGTGACCGTCATGCGGTGGCATTCGCCTTCAAGGAGGCAGGCTTCGCCTGGTACCTGACCGATGATTACGCGGCAGCAGCCGACCTGTTGCACCAGATGCTCGAAGCCCAGGCGGACAGCCTCGATTCGACCACCTTGGCGGCGGCGCTCCGCACGCTCGGCCAGGCGCGCTATCAGGTCGGCGACTTCAAGGCCGCCGCCGATGTCCTGCAGCGGGCGCTGGCGATCTATCGCAAGCTCGGCAGTCGGCTCGAGGAAGCCGCCGTCCTGCACACCCTGGGCTACGTAGTGCACCTGCTCGGCGACTACACAACCGCGTATGACCTGCTCGCGCAGGCATTGGACATCCGGCGCGATGGCGGCGCCCGCGGTGCTGAAGCCGCCACCCTCAGCATTCTGGGTTGGGTCCAATACCTCGCCGGCGACCACGGCGCCGGGCTCGTCTCCACCGAGAAATCCCTGGCTATCGTGCGGGAAGTCGGCCTGAAACAGCTGGAAGCGAATGTTCTCGCGCAGCAGGCCTGGCTACGGTATCTGACCGACGACCCCCGCGCGATGATCGGCAACGTGCAACGAGCACAGCGAATCTACGCAGACCTCGGAGACCGGTTCGGGGAAGCCGTCACGCTTCTGCACGCCGGGTGGGGACAGCGTTTGATCGGCGACTACCCGACCGCTGACCGCACCCTGCGCCGGGCGCTCGCCATCTACCGAGAATGCAAGAATCGGCCCGGGGAAGCGTCCGTCCTCAACGAGTTGGGCCGCGTGCTCTACCTCAGCGGCGACTACGATTCCGCCACCGACCTGATACGGCAAGCGCTGAAGATCTACCACCAGCACGGCAACCGCGCAGGGCTCGCGGACGCCTTCGCCAACCTCGGGTGGGTAGTGCACCTCACTGACGGTCCGTCCGCCGGAATCGATGAGATGTGCGTGGCGCTCGTGACCTACCGAGACATCCGACACCGGCTCGGGGAAGCTGAAACACTGAACCGGCTGGCGGCGCAGCTCGCCGCATCCGACAATATCGACCGAGCACAGACGCGCTACGAGGAAGCGCTCGAGGTGGCTCGTCGCATCGACAGTCCACTCGAACAAGCCCGCGCGCTCGAGGGAATCGCTCGGTGCCGGATCGGCACCGGCGACACGGCCACCGCCAAAGTCGTACTGCAAGAAGCCATCACGATCTACGAGCGAATCGCGGCCGCCGAAACCCAACCCGCCCGAGCACTACTGAACGAACTCGAACAACAATCCGATACCTGATGCCGCGCGATGCTCGACCTGCAGAACCAAGGAGGCTGTTGATGGCAGTCGGACTGGCCGAGATCCAGCGGCGTCTGGCGCGGGAGGGCGAGGTACCTGAGATCGTGCTCCCCGATCTCGGCTCGGCCGAACCGGTCGATATTCCGAAACGGTGGCGCGCTATTGCCGAGGCCACCGACCCTCGGGACCGATGTCGCGCCGCACTCTCGCTCTGGAATTCCGAGTTCTGGGAGATGGTGCCGACCTTCGCGGAAACTTTCCGTAGCGAACTCGCCGATGTACGGATCGGGCGCGTCGAAGAGCAGTGGGTGCTGATCTACGCTGCGGAACACTACGACGACGAACGCTCTGTGGTGTGTTGGATCGGCTGGGATCCAGCAACTTTCGGGGACAGTGAGCCTCCATTATGGGATTCGATACCGAAACCCTTGCAGCGATTCCTACGTGAGGTGCACGCGGGCTTCACTGCTCCGGATTGGCGGTCGTTCGGGCCCGTCCAGCCCAGCCGGATGCTCACGCTCGCCGCGAGAAACGGCTACCCGGAAGGCATTCCAGGCTGGAAGGCCGCGATCGACTCCACCCGACTGCTGCCGCTGGCCGCCACCTACAGCGGACTCCTCGCCTGTGTATCGCCGGATCTGCCACCGGGACAGGCGGTCCTGATCTATCAGAGTGATCTCGATCCAGCCCGCGACGTGGGTCCGGTACTCGACGAGATTCTCGACACCCGCTTCGCGGTGGTCGATCAAGAAGTGGAGCCATGACAGATTAGGTCCAATTCCGGACCTGATCTGTGAAGCCCGTCGGCCTGCGAGTACTCCGGCGGAGCCGAGCGCACCGCAGAATGGCGGCATGTATTTTCGTGGCCATCTTCCGTTCCGGGGCGAGATCACCTGGCTTACTGCTGAACAGGGTGGCCGCGGGGCGTGGCTTTATCGGGGCAGACCGATGATCATGGAGGGATGGATACCTACCTAGGCGTCGATATCGGGGGTACGGGGATCAAGGGGGCTCCGGTGGATGTGGGGGCTGGGCGGCTGGTTGAGGAGCGGGTGCGGGAGTTGACGCCGCAGCCGGCTACGCCGGAGGCGGTGATCGAGGTGGTTCGGGGGGTTGTGGGGCAGTTCGGGGGGTGTGGGGCGGTGGGGGTCACGTTTCCCGGGGTGGTGGTGGATGGGGTTACCCGGACCGCGGCGAATGTTGATGACGGGTGGATCGGGTTGGATGCTCGGGAGCGGCTCACGCAGGCGTTGGGGGTGCCGGTGACCGTGGTGAATGACGCGGATGCGGCGGGGATTGCGGAGATGCGGTTCGGGGCCGGAAAAGGGCGGCGGGGGACGGTGTTGATGTTGACGTTCGGGACCGGGATCGGGAGTGCGCAGTTCTACAACGGGGTGTTGATTCCGAATACCGAGTTCGGGCATCTGGAGCTGGATGGGCATGAGGCGGAGCATCATGCGTCGGCGAATGTGCGGGAGGAACGCGATCTCAGTTGGAAGCAGTGGGCGCATCGGGTGGAGCGTTATCTGCAATATCTGGAGATGGCGTTCTCGCCGTCGTTGTTCATCATCGGCGGCGGGGTCAGCAAGCATGCGGACAAGTTCCTGCCGCATATCGACAAGGTGCGGGCCGAGATCGTTCCCGCCGCGCTGAACAACGACGCAGGGATTGTCGGCGCGGCCCTCGCCGCCGAATCGGCGTGATTCGGCGGCGACGACGGCGTCAGCAGTTCGAGGTGACCGGGTCGCCTCGGAAGCGGGATTCGACGTAGGTCCAGGCGTCGGCGAAACCGGCGACCGCGCCGGTCATGTGTTCGGCGACGTCGACGGGGTGGAATTGCAGCGGGACACCGGCTTTGCAGTACCGGGCCGCTACCTCGGACACCGGTTCGAAGGCGGTGAGGGTGTCGTAGCGGGCCTGCCAGAAGTAGGTGGGTGCGGTGGGCA
>NZ_JBSGBY010000546.1:0-5818 GCF_053601505.1 Nocardia sp. NPDC004722 | reverse complement strand
CCGTCGCCGCCTTCGACAATTGCGGCGTGCGCGGCCATTTGGCGTCCCGCAGCGGGGAGACCGGGGGAGTGTGCTCGGCCTCATCGGAGAGCGGGCGCCCAGGAGGTGTGGGTCCCGTATCGCGACGGCGTGGTCGTGCCCGAATACGAAGGGGCGCGGCTGAATCGGATCTCCGTCGTGCAGCGATATGCCGAGGGGGAGCGGCATACGGTGAACGGGCTGTTCAAGGGCGTCTCGATCGACGCCGGCGCGGTCTCCACGTTCTGGCCCGCACCGTCGGCGTATTTCGTCGTCGTCGGCACCGACAGCGCCGAGATGTACGACAACCTCCGGCAGCTGGACGGGTACGTGGGCGGCTGCCTGGTCACCGTGGACGGCGACGTGAAAGCCGTACTGCCACTGGACTTCTACGGTGTGATGGCGGACATGAACCTGGCCGACCTGGTCGAGGCGACCCGGTCGATCGACGAAGCGCTGCTGAAACTCGGCAACCACAACGAGGGCGAACCCGTCGTCAACAAGCTGCTGACCCTGTTCATCTCACTCGACCGCTTCGGGTTCATGAAGTAGCCCGGCGAGCGAGACAAGGATTCGACCGTCATGCACGACAAAGACGCGGGAATCATCGACACCGGAAACAAGGTGCGCCGCTGGATCACCTACATCGCCGGAATCTACATCCTGACAATGGGTCTCAGCCTCGCCGTCCGCGCGGGAATCGGCATCTCCCCGCAGAGCAGTCTCACCCGAACGATGACCCTGGTAGTGCCCACCCTCACCCAGGGCAACTTCAACCTCATCCTCGAGGTACTCGCGCTGATCGCGACCTTCGCGGTCAGACCGCGAGACTTCAAACCAGGCAACCTACTCTCCCTGATCCCCGCACTGATCCTGGCCATCCTGCTCGACTTCAACCTCCGCCACACCCAATGGCTGACCCTCGGACCATATCCCGCCAAGGTCGCGCTACTGTTCGCCGCCGACGCGATGCTGGCCTTCGGCCTGTTCCTCATGATCCGAGCCAACCTGGTACTGATGCCCATCGACATGTTCGTCAACACCCTCCAACGAGTAACAGGCCGCAAATGGGGCAACATCAAAACCGCCTTCGACACCACCCTCCTCGCCCTCTCGGCCACCATCGGCCTACTCTTCCTCGGCGCCCCCCATTTCATCCGCGAGGGCACAATCCTCAACGCAATCCTCGTCGGCCAGTACATAAAGCTCTATTTCTTCCTGTACCGCAAGTACACCGCCCGAAGCCCCCTCGTCCCAGGCAGCGCGGGCGACGCGTCGGGACAACGCGGCGAAGGCGTCACGCAGTGAGCCCAGGCCAAGACTGCGCAGGGCGGGCGGAGAATTGCGCGAGTATCCAACGATGGGGCCAACCCAGGAAGCGATGACCCGTGAACCTCTGGAACCAGCTCGTCGAACCACGAACCGCGTTGGTGGACAATCTCTCCCGCGCTGATCGAGCCGAGCTTGCAACTTGCGTGATCGAGGGCACTTCGAACCTGTTCGCCCCATCGTTCACTGAGTATTTCCCAACCGAGGTCGCGCAGCTGATCACTTCCGCCATCCAGGAATTCCGGGCCTCCGCGCCGGAATAGGTTCTGTCCCAAGCTTATACAACGCGGTTCACTACGGAATTCGACACGATCCAGGACATCCCGATGCGTCCAGGTTGCGGCTCCGTCACCATGGCCGTCCTGGACCTGGCGCACGGGCTGGCCGGGGATCTGAAGTCGGAGACCATCCAGGAGGTCCTGTTCTCATGCTATGACGCCATCTTCGTGTCTCAGCTCACCGGTCTGGTAACGCCGGAAAAGGAGCAGAACAACTCCCAGTGTCAACGCGCCATCACCCTCCAGCGGAACCTCATCGCTCGGTGGCGATAAACAGTACGTACCTCAGCCAGCTGTCAGCCTCGACCGTAATGCTGCGATGCGCCCCTGTATTGCATTGTGCGCGTAGTGATTCGAAGGAGCGACGACGACAGGCCCTGTCAATATGGTGATCCGATGACGTCGGTTAGGCAGATCCAAGTCACCTTCGACTGCGCGGATCCTGAGCGTGTCGCTCATTTCTGGTCTGAGGTATTGGGATACGCCCACAGGGGCTCATCATGCGTTGATCCATCGGGGGTCGGTCCGCGCTTATATTTCCAGCGCGTGCCGGAGGGGAAGGTCGTGAAGAATCGGCTGCATCTTGACGTTCGAGTCGGCACCGGGCTCGTCGGTGACGAGCGCGTGGCCGCACTCGAGTCCGAATGTGCACGACTACTGGCACTCGGCGCGCGACGCGTGCGGCTGCTGCGCGCCGATGGCGTCCACGAGTCGTGCCTCGTGATGCAGGACGTCGAGGGTAACGAGTTCTGTCTCGACTGAGTCGAGGTTCGGGGAAGGGGAGGGAGTCCATGGCTAAGCAGTTCCCGCATCTGGATGAATCGCTGCGGGGGTTCATCGGTGCGCAAGCGATGTTCTTCGTTGCTACCGCTCCGTCCGAGGGTGGGCGTGTGAACTTGTCCCCCAAGGGATATCAGGACACCTTCGCGATTCTGGATGATCACACCGTGGCCTATCTCGATCTGTTCGGCAGTGGAGCGGAGACGATCGCACACCTGCGGGACAACGGCCGGATCACGATCATGTTCTGTTCGTTCACCCGTAATTCGAGGATTCTGCGCCTGTTCGGCGTCGGCCGAGTCGTTCGCCCCGATGATCGCGAGTTCCTCGATCTGCGAGAGCATTTCGGCCTGGATCATCCGGGCATTCGCGCAGTGATCGTCGTCGAGGTCGAAAGGATCGCTGATGCTTGCGGGTACGCGGTCCCGTATCTCGAGCTTGTCGGCGAACGTCCGGTTCTGGATGCGCATCATGCCAAGCAGCCGAACGAGAAGTTCGCGCACCGGATCGGCGGCGACAACGGGCACAGCATCGACGGACGACCAGCACTCGAACCCGACCATCCGCTGCCGTCCAAGGTTCCCCGACCAACGCACTGAAATGCTCGACCACACCGACAGTCGGCGACTAGGTTCGGGAGTACTCAGCGAGGGAAAGCGGACAAAATTCCGCAGTGAGTACTCCCGAACCTTCAATCATGCACGTCAGATTGGCGATCAACGAACCCGCTCACACGCCGCGAGTCGCGCGGTTCGAACCGGCCAAACTGGCGGCCCAGCCGAATGTCGAGTGGCACATCCTGGAGGGAAAGTCGGACAGATCCCCTCCAGGATGTGCCACTCGACGACGGGATGTGGTGGGGTGGCGTCCCAGGCTTGGACGAAGCAGGGGCTGGCTGAGCGTGAGTCCGCGATCAGTTTGGTCAGATCGCGGTCGGCTGGGTAGCGGGTGGCGGCTGCGCGCAGGTCGGCGACGAGGGAGGCGCGGAAGCGGTTGTTTTCTTCCGGGTCGATGACACAGTCGTTCATGCCGATGAACTCGCGCCACACCAGATTTCGCTCGTGACCGCGCTGTGCGTTCGGGTCATAGAACAGTGTGGTCCAGGAGGAGTTCGCGGCGAGTTGGGTCCACGCCGCGGTGAAGATACCGACGGGGCCGGTGTCGAGCCGGTCGAGTAGTCGGCGGGCGCCGGGGCCGAGGTGGGTTGGCACGCAGCCTTCGCCGGCCGGTGCGTAGCCGGCCAGCGTGCACAGGTGCTGTAGTCCGCGCGTGACAATCGCAAGGCGCGGCTCAGCGCGTCGAGAACCGCCATCGACTGGCGCGCCCTGCCCTGTTCGAGTCGCTTGATGTAGTCGGCGGAAACTCCTGCCAATCCGCCCAGTTCCTCACGCCGTAAACCCGGAGTTCGACGTCGGAGAGAGGATCCGGGAAGTCCCGCCAGGGCGGGTGACACTCGCTCTCGGCAGTCGTGGCGCACGCGCCCGAGATCGCCGTGTGGTGCGCTCACCTGATCGACGGTAGTCAAAGAAGGGGAGGCGAGCCTGGGCCGATCTGTCCCAGGCTCGCCGCCCTGGGCAAAACTGGCCCTGGCTGCCGGGGTCGACCGTTGTGAACCTGGAGCCCGCTGACCCGAGTACGTCCGGTGCGCGGCCCGGTTGCCGCCGTGTCGCGCACCCACGATTCGATCCCGGGGGTTTCGATGTGAAAACCCGCTGCTATCTAACGGATCTCGGTTGCGGATTCCGAACTTAGGTCGTTGCGGGGAGCGGTGTTGCGGTGAACAGATTGTCGGGGTCGAGGCGGTTTTTGACCGTGAGGAGGCGGGCGTGGTGGGGGCCGTAGGCGTCGGCGGTCTGGTGCTCGTCGTCGGGACCGAGGAGATTGGGGTAGCCGCCGGGCAGCGCGTACCGGGCCAACATGGAGCTGGCCTTCTTGGGCCAGCTGACCGACAGGGGGTCCGCGTCCGGGGCGCCGATTTCGATGAGTTCGACCATGAAGTGATCTCGGCGTTGTCCGAAGGCGCTGCTGTCGGGGGAGATTCGGGTGGCGGCGCCATGGAAGTGGTGGATGTTGATGAATGCCGATGGGGAAGTACGCGCGTCGTAGGCCTCGATCAGAGCCGACACCACTTCGGGGGTGAACGCCGCGACGTTTCGGGTACGGATCGCGTAGCGGGCTCCGTCGGGGAACGCGCCGTCGAATTCGCGCAGTTTCGCCAGCGGCGATTTCGCGGTGACCGTGGCGGTCAGCGGCGAGCCGAGGGTGGCGAATCCGCTGAGCGCCGCCGCTCCGTCGGCAGGGTGTCCCGACCAGGTCGGGGCGATCGTGATCATCGGGTTGCCGTCGGGGTCGGCGATGAAGGCGATCACGGAAGTGAGTGCGTCGGAAGCCTTTTCGAGAATCTCGCCGTAGCCGCGCAATACCTGTTCGGCCTGTTCCCACGGGAATGCGAACGACCCGGCCAGCACCTCGGTCAGCGGGTGGAGGGCCACGTCGGCGGAGGTGACCACGCCGAAGTTGCCGCCCCCGCCGCGCAGCGCCCACAACAATTCGGGATCCGCACCGTCGTCGTGGCCCGCGCGGGCCACGCGTCCGTCGGCGAGCACGACTTCGGCGGCCAGCAGGTTGTCGGCGGCGAGACCGAAGCGTCCGCTGAGCGGACCGTAGCCGCCACCGAGAGACAGCCCGAGCATGCCGACGGCGCCGACCGTTCCGGTCGCCGCGGCGAGTCCGTGGCGGTCGGCTGCTTCGGCGACATCGGCGGAGGTGGCGCCCCCGGCCACGGTGGCGACGTTGTCGCGTACCGAGACTCGTCGCATCCGGGTGAGGTCGATGACCAGACCGCCGGCCCGGATCGCGCGCCCCGCCCAGTCGTGGCCGCCGCCGCGCACCGACAGTGCCAGCCCGCTCTCGCGTGCCGCACGGACCGAATGCTGCACGTCCGAGGTGGTCTCGCACAGCACGATCAGCGCTGGATGATTGGTGACCGCGCCGTTCCACACGCTCGCCGCGGCATCCAATTCGGGTCCCGCGGTGATCATGCGATGCGGGTCGATCGCCGGGGTGGATGTCTCGAGCGCGGCGATTGCGCGGTCGACGCCGATGGGTGTGACCATGATGATCCTTTCAGCGCCACGAAAGGCGCTCGGCGGAAGCGGAACGAGAACACACGTGGGTGATCGGCTCGCCGATCGGCACCCACGGCCGCGCGCCGAATTGCTTGCGCCACAGCCCAAGAGTTCTCTGCCGCTGCACTCACATGACTACGGTAGATCGGGAGTCCGCGATCAGCGTGGGCGAATTATGCCCATGCTGACAGGATTGTTGCGTCGGGAGGCGCCGGTTCTACCTTCGGCGGCCGTCGAGCAGGAGTCGAATGGTGAGGCAGGGGTCGTCGTTCGGGTCGGCCCGCC
>NZ_JBSGBY010000545.1:0-5819 GCF_053601505.1 Nocardia sp. NPDC004722 | reverse complement strand
ATCAGCGCACCGAGGCGGGCAGGCGGTCGGTGACCAGGCGGGTGTAGGAGCGCAGGGTCAGGCAGATCGTGAGCCAGCAGGCCCCGATGAGCCAGGCCCGCGCCACCGACCGGGCCCGCCACCGACGACGCGTCGCCGCCGTCGACCGAACCGCCCACGTCGGCCGTGCCCAGCTATCCGAGGCTGCTGGCTTCGCTCGGCCGTCTACTGATTCGTGAACCGGCCCTGCGGCATTCATGTGCCCTGCACGGACTGCTGTTCGGGGCTTATACGACGACGTGGACATCGCTCGTTCTGGTGCTCACGCGTGCGCCCTATCACTACGGCAGCGCGGTCGCGGGATTGTTCGGTGCGCTGGGGCTGGCGGGTGCGGTGGCCGCGCCCTGGGCGGGCCGGTTCATCGATCGGCGCGGGCCGCTCCCCATCATCGCGTCCGCGCTGGCGCTCATGCTCGCGGCCGCGGGTGCGTACGCGTTGGGCGGGACCGTGCTGCCCTTCTTGATCGTGGCGATCGTGCTGGCCAATGTCTCCGTGCAGTGGAGCCAGATCGCCAATCAGGCCAGGATTTTCGGCTACCTGCCCGAGGCGCGCAGCCGCGCGAACACGGTGTACATGGTCGCCGTCTTTCTCAGCGGCGCGCTGTGCGCCGCCCTCGCCTCGGCCTGTTACGGCTTCCGGGGCTGGCTCGGGGTTTGTGGCCTGCAAGCCGTGCTCGTCCTGCTCGCGCTCACCGTTCTCCCCCTCGCCCGCCGCTACGACGTGCGGCGGATCCACGAATCGAAGGAGTAGTCATGACCATGCCCGCCATGCCCGCATCGGTGCTGCGGTTCTTCACCGCCTCCCAGTCCGGCGATGCCGACGCCTGGGCCGCCGCCTTCGCCGAGAACGGTGTCTTCCACGATCCGGTGGGGACGCCGCCGATCGTGGGCCGCACCGCGATTCGCGATTTCATCGCCGGTGTCATTCCGAATTTCAGCCCGTTTCTGGGGCTCACACCGCGCGAGGCGCACACCGTCGGCAGCTCGGTCGCGGTCTCGTGGAGCGGTGCGGCGGTGTCGGTTTCGGGCTTGCCGGTCAACTGGTCCGGCATCAATGTCTACGAGCTCGATGCCGACGGCTTGATCGCGGAGGCGAAGGCGTACTTCAACCACGCGATCTTCCGGGCCCAGCTGAATCCGTGATCCGTGAGCCCGCCGGGCCCGGAATCAGGTGGCGCGCACGAGGAGCGCGTACTGCGCGCTCGCCTTGCGGTGGGCGGTCGTCTCCTCCGGGCCGTAGACGACGGCCAGGTAGCGGCCGTGCAGGACCAGGCAGACGACGGCCTGCGCGTCGCCGTTCGAGACGGCGACCCGGTCGGCCAGGCAGAGCGCGTCCGGTAGGCCGGGCGGCGGCGCGGCCGCGAACTGCGGCAGCGTCGCCGCCCGGCGCTGCCGCAGCGCCTTGCGCGCGGCGACCGCGTCGGAGAACCGCAGCAGGTGGGTCGAGCCCGCGACCGCCATGGCCTCCGGGGCGGCGTCGGTGAAACCGGACCAGGCGGCGGCCTCGACGGGCCCGTAGACCACTCCGGTCGCGTCGCGCTGCCCGCCCCATCCGGCGATGCGGCTGTCGTCGTGCACGAAAACCTGCGGGTACGGCCATTTTCCGGGGTCGGCGGGCAGGGTGCGGCCGAGCATTCCGGCCGGGTCCAGCGGGAGCGTGGGCAAGGACTCGGCGGGGGTGGCGGCGAAGGCGTCCAAGCGGGGCAGTTCGGTGTCGAACGCGGTGGTGGCCATCGCGCGCAACGCCGCGCGATCGGTGGTCGCGGCGGTGAGGTAGAGGGTGACGACGAAGGGGCCGTGGGCCAGGGTGGCCGCCATGCTCGCCACGTAGGGCCGCCAATGCCCGTACGTCGCAAAGTATTCGGGGAACGGGACGTCGACATTGTCGCGGTTGACGGCGGCATCGTCCGCGTCGATCCGCCGGGCCGCGTCGATGGCGGCGGTTTCGTCGCGCATCCGCAGCACGGTGAGGCGCACCGCGCGGGACGCGCCCGGTTGCGGCGGCCCGGAGTCGGTGTCGGTGCCGCCGATACTGAATCCGGCGAGCATGCCGTAGCGGGCGAGATCGCCGACGGTGGCGTCGGCGAGGATGCCGACCGCCGAGGCGGGTGCCGGGACCGGTGCGGCGGCGACGGTGCGCAGGGCCGGGTCGATCGCGCTCGGCGACACCACCGCCTCCGACATGCGCGCCGATTCCAGCAGTCCGCCGTAGGCGGTATCGGCCGGTGCGGACAACGGCCGATCGCCGTAGCCGGTCAGGTCGAGGCCGAGAAGGTCGGGTGGTGTCGCGTGTGGTGTTCCGGCGATCGCGCAGGCGCTCGCCAGCACCGCCACCGCCAGGCATGACGCCTGTCCGGATCGTGTGCGACGAAGCCTCCCCGAGCTGCGACCACCGGTGAAATCCTCCCCTGGAAGCATCTTTTCGAGTGTGAGCCGGACCCGCGAGGTGGGCAACCGTTCAACTCGATATCGTTGCCGATTCGATTTCATTGCGGGACTGCGGGATACACGAACACCCGTTAAATATGTTTGCCGGTGCGGTGCTATTACGGGAGCATCGCAGGATGCTGTTGACGATTTCTTGTACGCGACCCGATGACGCCGCCTGGCCTGCCAGCGATCTCGGTTTTCTGCTGCACAAGAATCCCGCGCGGATACAAGCTTTCGAGCAGTCTTACGGCATCGCCCACGTGTTGTACCCCGAGGCGTCCGAGGAACGCTGCACCGCGGCGCTGCTGCTGGAGATCGATCCGGTCCGGCTGGTGCGCGGGAAATCAAAGGGGACGCCGGAATTCAGCCTCGGACAATATGTGAACGATCGGCCGTACGCGGCGTCGTCACTGTTGTCGGTCGCCATTTCCACGGTATTCGGGACCGCGCTGCACGGCCGGTGCGCGCAGCGGCCGGAACTGGCGGAAACGGCGCTGCCGCTGCGCATCGAACTTCCGGCCGTGCCGTGCAAGGGCGGCGCGGAGTACGCCGAGCGGGTGTTCGCACCGCTGGGCTGGACCGTCGTGGCCACTCCCCTGCCGTTGGACCCCGCTTTTCCCGAATGGGGCGACTCGCATTACCTGCGGCTCGAACTCACCGGCACGCTGCGGCTGTCGGATGCGCTGTCGCATCTGTACGTGCTGCTGCCCGTGCTCGACGGCAGCAAGCACTACTGGCTCGACAGCGCCGAGGTGGACAAGCTGCTGCGCTTCGGCGAGGGCTGGCTGAGCGGTCACCCGGAGCGGGAGTGGATCACGCGCCGCTACCTGACCCGCCGCTACACCCTCGTTCGGACGGCGCTGGCCCGGCTGGCGGAACTGGACGATGCCGAGCCGGAGGAGCTGGACGCGGTCGAGGTGGAACTCGACGACGACGGCGAGACCACGGAATCGGCTGCGCCCGGACCTGATTCGACCGGCTCCGGGAGCGAGCCGAGCGCGGTGGCCGACGGGTCGGTGGCCGAGTCCGCCGAACCGGGTCCGTCGCTGGCGGTGCTGCGGCGGCAGGCCGTGCACCGGGCACTGCTCGAAGTCGGCGCGGGCCGCGTGCTGGACCTCGGGTGCGGGCAGGGGTCGCTGCTGCGGGAACTGGTGGCGGACCGGGCCTTCACCGAGCTCGTCGGGATCGACGTGTCGATGCGGGAGCTGCACATCGCGGCCCGGCGGCTGCGGCGGCTGCCGGAATGGCAGTCGCGGCGGGTCACCGTGCGGCAGGGTGCGCTCACGTATACCGATGCCTCGCTGCGCGGTTACGACGCCGCCGTGCTCATGGAGGTGATCGAGCATGTGGACGCGCCGCGGCTGGCCGCGCTGGAGCATTCGGTGTTCGGGTCGGCCGCGCCGGACGCGGTGCTGGTCACCACGCCCAACAGTGAGTACAACGTGCGCTACGAGACCCTGCACGCGGGCACGTTCCGGCATACCGATCACCGATTCGAGTGGAGCCGGGCAGAATTCGCGGACTGGGCGCGGCGGGTCGGCGAAACGTACGGGTATGCCGTGCGATTCGTGCCGATCGGGCCGGAGGATGCGGAAGTGGGGGCGTCGACACAGATGGCTGTGTTCACGAAACAAGGTGCAGGCGACAGCGACCAGAAAGGAGCCGCGTAATGGCTGAGCTGTCCGTCCCGGTGCTGTCGCTGGTCGTGCTGATCGGCTCCAGCGGTTCCGGGAAATCGACGTTCGCGCACAAGCACTTCCGGTCCACGGCGGTGCTGTCCTCGGACGCCTACCGGGGGCTGGTGAGCGATGACGAGGCCGATCAGTCGGCCACCAACGAGGCGTTCGAGCTGCTGCATCACGTCGCCGGCGTGCGGCTGCGGCGCGGCCTGCGCACCGTCATCGACGCCACCAATGTGCAGCCGAAGGCCCGGCAGGCGCTGGTCGAGCTGGCCCGCGCCCACGATGTGCTGCCGGTGGCGATCGTGCTCGACGTGCCCGAGGCCGAGTGCGTGCGCCGCAACGCGCTGCGCCTCGACCGCGCCGATCTCGGGCCACACGTGGTCAACCGCCACCAGCGGGATCTGAAGCGGTCGCTGAAGTTCCTGGAGCGCGAGGGTTTCCGCAAGGTGCACGTGCTGCACGGTGTGGAGGACATCGAGGCGGCGAGCATCCGCGACGAGCGGCTGTGGAACGACAAGTCCGATCTCACCGGGCCTTTCGACGTGATCGGCGACGTGCACGGCTGCCGCAGCGAGCTGGAGACGCTGTTGTGCGAGCTCGGGTACTACATCGCCCGCGACGAGGACGACCGGGCGATCGACGCCCGGCACCCCGAGGGGCGCACGGCCGTGTTCGTCGGCGACCTGGTCGACCGCGGGCCCGACACCCCGGGCGTGCTGCGGCTGGTCATGGGCATGGTGGAATCCGGAAACGCGCTGTGCGTCACCGGCAACCACGAGTTCAAGCTGGTGCGCGCGCTCGACGGCCGCCGGGTCAAGGTGGCGCACGGGCTCGCCGAGTCACTGGCGCAGCTGGAGGCCGAGGACGCCGAATTCCGCAAGGCCACACAGGAATTCATGCGCGGCCTGGTCAGTCACTACGTGCTCGACGGCGGCCAGCTGGTGGTCGCGCACGCGGGGCTGAAGGAGGCGTACCACGGCCGCACCTCCGGCCGGGTCCGCGAGTTCGCCATGTACGGCGAATCCACCGGCGAGACCGACGAATACGGACTGCCGGTGCGCTACCCGTGGGCGAGTGACTACCGCGGCAAGGCGCTGGTGCTCTACGGCCACACGCCCATGACTGAGCTGGTGTGGGTGAACAACACGCTGTGCCTGGACACCGGCGTGGTGTTCGGCGGCCGCCTGACCGCCCTGCGCTACCCGGAGCGGGAGCCGGTTTCGGTCGCGGCCGAACAGGTCTGGTTCGAGCCGGTGCGGCCGTTGGAAGCCGGGGTCTTCGCCACCGGCGAGGCAGTCGTGCAGCGGGATCCGGGCGTGCTGGATCTTGACGATGTGCTTGGCCGCCGCGTGGTGGAGACCCGCCACCTGGGCCGGGTCAACGTGCGCGAGGACGCCGCGGCGGCCGCGCTGGAAGTGATGAGCCGCTTCGCCGTGGACCCGCGCTGGCTGGTGTACCTGCCGCCGACCATGTCGCCGTGTGCCACCTCCACGCTGGACGGGTACCTGGAACATCCGGCCCAGGCCTTCGAGTACTACCGCTCCGAAGGCGTGGACACCGTGGTTTGCGAGGCCAAGCACATGGGATGCGCGAATTCGTCGGCCAGCGGCTGTCCGGCTTCGGTATCGGGGTCGAGGGCGTCACCATGACGATCTCGCTGCCCGAGGAG
>NZ_JBSGBY010000544.1:0-5820 GCF_053601505.1 Nocardia sp. NPDC004722 | reverse complement strand
CGGTATCGGTCCGCGACAGCCAGCGCCCGCGCCGATCGCGGATACCGCCCCCGGTCTCCACCAACCCCGCCGCGCGAACCTCCGCACCCACCCCGAGCGCATCCAGCGCCCGAATACCGTTGGACCACAGCGTGATACCGGATCCCGTTTCACCGACATCGGCGGCCCGTTCGAGCACCTCGACCCGCCAGCCACGCCGACTCAGCGCAATAGCGGCCGCCAGCCCGCCGATACCGCCGCCGATCACGATCGCATTCCCCGGAACGTCCACGATGACCTCCACTACAGCTGTAGTACGCTTTCACTACAGTTGTAGTCCCGCCCCGGGGCGAAGGGAAGGCATCGTGACCGAGACCGCAGATCGTCGCACCCGGCTGGCCGACGCCGCCATCGACACCCTGGCGGGTGCGGGCCTGCGCGGGCTGACCCACCGGGCCGTGGATCATGCCGCGGGCCTGCCGGAGGGTTCCTGCTCCAATCACTTCCGCACCCGCGAGGCCCTGCTCGAGGCGGCGGTCGACCGCCTTGCCGAACGCGATGCCCTCGCGTTGGCGCGGCACCCGCTCGCGGCGACCGATCCGGACGAGGTGGCCCGCCTGCTCACCGACCTGGTGATCGGTCAGACCACCGCCGACCGCGCCCCGCTGCTCGCCCGCTACGAGCTCTCGCTGGAGTCGACCCGCCGCCCAGCGCTCCGAAAGGCCCTGCGCGAGAGCGGACTCCGCTTTCGCGCCCATGCGGCGGCCCTGCTGGCCGGACTGGGTGCCGACGAACCCGAACTGCACGCCCACGCCTTCGTGGCCTGCTTGGACGGCATCATGTTCGACCGGGCGGCGGGCGCGGGCGAACCCGACCCCGGGCAGATCTACCGGACCCTGCGAATCCTGTTGCGCGGCTATCTGTCCTGATCCGCGAGCCGGACATCCTCAGCCGTGCGGGCGTACCGACAGCAGGCCCTGGGCCAGCGCGGCGGTGACGGCGGCGGTGCGGTCGGTGACGCCGAGTTTTCCGTAGGCACGTTGCAGGTGCGTTTTGACGGTGGCTTCGCCGATGTGTAGGAGTTGGCCGATCTCGCTGTTGGTCAGTCCTTGTGCCACGTGACCGAGCACTTCGGCTTCGCGTGCCGACAGCTGCACTGTCGGGGTGCGGCGGCGGTGCAGGCGGGCGCTGACGGCGGGGGCGAGGACGGTTTCGCCGCGGGCGGCGGCGCGGACGGCGGCGGCTAGCTCGGCGCGAGAGCTGTCCTTGAGGAGGTAGCCACACGCCCCGGCTTCCACGGCGCGCAGGATGTCGGTGTCGGTCTCGTAGGTGGTGACCACGACCACGCGGGTGGCGGGGCAGGCGGCCAGGATGCGTTCGGTGGCGGCCGCACCGTCCACGTCAGGCATGCGCAGATCCATGAGCACCACGTCGGGGCGTAGCGCGGTGGCGACGGTGATCGCCTCGGCGCCGCCCGCGGCTTCGGCGATCACGGTGAGATCGGTTTCCCGCGAGAGCATTCCGCGCATGCCCTCGCGCACGACCGGGTGGTCGTCGACCAGCAGGACGGTGATCATGCCGGTACCTCGATATCCACCCGGGTGCCCGCGCCGGGACTGGTCGTCACGTCGACCGTCGCGCCGATCTCGCGGGCGCGGCTGCGCAGCCCGGCCAGGCCGAAACCGTTCGGGCCAGAGCTGTTCGCGCCGGAACCGTTCCCGACAAAGCCGCTCGTGCCGGAGTCGTTCAGACCGCTCGCGTCGAAACCGATGCCGTTGTCCGCCACCGAGAGTCGGACGCCGTCGCGGGTTCGGGCGAGGTCGACGCGCACGGTGTCGGCGCGGGAATGGCGGCGCACGTTGGCCAAGGTCTCCTGCGCCGCACGCAGCAGCACCACCTCGGTGCCGGTATCCAAGTGCGGCACAGCGGGATCCACGTGCACCTCCACCTCGATGCCGGTCTCGTCGGTGAGGCGGCGGCAGCGCCGTCGCACCGAGTCGGCCAGCGAGCCGCTGCCCAGATCCGGGGGCATCAGTGTCTCCACCATGCTGCGGGCCTCGACCAGGTTCTCCCGTGCGGTGGCCTCGATCAGCGCGCAGTGGCGGCGCGCGGCATCGGGATCCGCGTCGAGTTCGGATTCGAGCGCCTGGGCCAGGGCGGCGATGCCCGCGAAGCCCTGCGTCAGCGTGTCGTGGATCTCGCGCGCCAGCCGGGTGCGTTCGGCGGCGGATCCCGCTTCCCGCGACAGTCTTTCGACGTCGGTGCGGCTGCGCTCCAATTCCTCCAGCAGCACGGCCAGCTGCTCGCCCCGGTCGATGGCCAGGGCGATGGTCGAGCCGATCGCCGGGTTGAACACCACCGCGACCAGCGAGATGGCCAGTCCGAGCGGCACATCCGTGTGCGTGACCAGCGAGGCGATCAGCGGCGCGAAGCTGACCGGGGCGGCCACCAGGATGGCCGCACGCACCGGCAGCGACATGTAGATCAGCGCGTAGACGACCATCACCGCCGCGACCGCCGACGTCGACCACCAGATGGCGGCCATGAAACACACCAGCGCACCGGCCACGAACGTCACCGAGCGCCGGTTCACCGTGCGGCGGAAGAAGGCATCCGGATCGCTCAATCGCGGCGCCAATTGCGCGGACCACAGCAGCAGGCCGCACAGGGCCGCCACCGCCGCCCACACGTGACCGGCGTCTTGGCGGCGCATCACGATCGCCAGCACGATGGTGGCCACGCAACCGCCGACCACGTAGGCACACCAGATCCGGTACCAGAAGACCCAGCGTTCGGGCCCCGTGGCGCGCACGTTCATGTTCCGACGATAGCCCTTCACGAGCGGCCGTCCTGTCCCCCGAACGGTTGACGCGACCGCCTGCGCACCCTGCCTACGCTGCGACAAAAGGCTCTCGCGAACAAGGGGATTCGCCATGACGACCACTTCGGTCACACCCGATTCGACCCTCTACCCACCGCGCTGGCAGCCAGCGCCGCTGCGCTGGCATCGCACCCGGGTGTCGTGGTGGCGGTCCTGGAAACTGGCCGCCGGGGTGGTGCCGCGCATGCGCGACAGCACCATCGCCGAGTACTACGGCACGCTGCTGCCCGGGCAGGACGACATCATGGTGGCGCGCATGCCACTGCTGCGGTTCGTGCTGGTGCGCAGTCCGGAGCTGGCGCGGCACGTGCTGGTCACCAATCAGGACAACTACGTCAAGAGCGCGGAGTACGAGATGCTGGCCGTCGCGTTCGGGCGGGGTCTGGTCACCGAGCTCGACGAGCAACGCTGGCAACGCAATCGGCGGCTGGTCGCGCCGGTGTTCGGCAAGCGCAATATCGCGACGCTGGCGGGTCCGATCACCGAGGCCGCCCGCGACTGCGCGCGGCGGATGGCCGCGCTCGGCGCCGACGGGCCCGTCGATGTGAGCGCGGAGATGAATCGGCTGACGCTGGATGTGGTGGCGCGCACCATGTTCGGGATCGATCTGAACGGGCCGATGGCGGAGGTGACGCTGTCGCGGCTGCTGGCGTTCTTCGGTGTGGGCTACGTGAGCGGGACCTCCCGGCCGCTGCGCGCGCTCGCGCAGTTCCTCCACCGCCGCGATCTGCCCCCGACGGTGCTGCGTGCGTGCGGCTGGATTCTCGCGCCGCGCACGATGGCCGATCTGCGGCATGTGGAAGGCGTCGTCGATCGGCTCATCGCCGACCATCGCACCGGGTTGGTCACCCGCGGCGACAATCTGCTGGCCCTGCTCATGGAGGCCCGCGACCCCGAGACCGGTCACCGCTACACCGACGCCGAGATCCACGACGAGCTGATGACCTTCCTCGGCGCGGGCATGGAGACCACCGCGACCGCGCTCGCCTGGACCTGGAAGCTGCTCGCCGAACACCCCGAGGTCCGCGACCGCCTGCACGCCGAACTCGACGAGGTCCTCACCGGTCGCACCCCCACCGCCGCCGATATGGACCGGCTCGTGTGGACGAAAGCCATTGTCGCCGAGACCATGCGCCTCTACCCGCCGATCGTCGGTCTGGCCCGCGTCGCCACCTCCGACGACCTGCTCGGCGACTTTCCCATCCGCGCCGGCACCACCGTCTCCATCAGCCTGCACGCCCTGCACCACCATCCCGGCATCTGGCCCGACCCCACCGCCTTCGACCCCACCCGGTTCCTCCCCGGCGCCCTCACCCCCACCCAGCGTCACTCCGCCCTCCCCTTCGGCGCGGGCAAACGCATGTGCGTCGCCCACGTCTTCGCCAACACCGAAGCCACCCTCGCCCTGGCCACCCTCGCCCAACACGTCACCCTGACCCGCGCCACCGACGACCCGATCCACCCCCAGTTCTCCTTCACCGGCGGCCCCGACGGGCCTGTCCCGATGCACGTCACCCCTCGACCACCCGCAACGGCCGAATAGCGAGTCAGGCGACCGGGATCAGGGGCTGCAGGACGCGTTCCACCAGGGCGGTGTCGCAGTGCTCGATCACCTCGGTGATCCGGCCGTCGGTCAGCGTGAGCAGCAGGCAGTAGGTCTGGTGGTAGGAGTCTCCGGCGTGTGTGGTGCCGTAGCCGCGTGCCTGCACCACGACACGGTCCGCGTCGGCCAGGATCAGGTCCGCAGTCATCCGGAAATCGTCGGCGAACTGGCTCATGAGGGGGCGCAGCAAGCCTTGCACCACAGCGGTTTTCGGAGACCAGGTCCCTGACCAGGACCAGGCTCCGGGGAAGACCCACCGGCAGTCGTCGGCCATGGCCTCGCTCAACGCGCGGGGATTACCGGCGGCCATCCGCTCGAAGACGGCACGGATCAACTCTTTGTTCTGGCTGGCGCTCATACCGCCGACGCTACGGTCACGAAACACACGGACCCAGCGATAATCACGCATACCCGGCATCGCCATCACGCATGGGTCGGAGGAACGGAGATCGACATGGACGTCGTCGTCCTGGTTGTCTGCATCGTTCTGGGCGCGCTGGCGATCCAGTTGATCTGGATACCCATCGTGATCCACTTCCGCAGGAAGAACGCCCGGCTGGATCAGGAGTTGGCCGCGGCGATGGCCGCGGAATCGATCATCCGTCCGATGGAACGCGGCGTCTATCGAGGCTCCACCGTCCCGGGCGCGCCCAACGTCAGCAACAATGGCCGTATCGGCCTCACCGCACGCCGCCTCGTCTTCCGCACCGCCACCTCGAAACTGATCGAGATCCCGGTCTCCGCGATCACCGGCGCCCACGAAGCCAAGGTCTTCAAGGGCGCGATCCGAGGCGGCAGCACCCACCTCGTCATCTCCACCCACACCGGCGACTACGGCTTCCTACTCCCCAACCCCGCCGAATGGATAGCCACCCTCGACAACCTGGCCCACCATCCACGCTGAGCGGATCAGCGCATTCTGGTGAAGGTGGCGTAATGGTCGTCGGTGTACCAGGCCGAGCCGTCGTCGCCGGTCACGATGCGCTGGGCGTCGCGAGAGTGTCCCGGCACCTTGCAATTCACGTCCCATTCCCGGTAATTCACCCCGGCGGGTAATTGGCCGCCCCTGTTCTGCCAGACGGTTCCGCCCTTGGTGCCGGGGCAGTCGGACGGTGGCCATTCGCCCTTGTCGATCAATCCCAGTGTGGTCCAAGCCTGTTGCGGCACGGTGGAGGCGAGGAGCCGCAATTCGATCCCGGCCGCCGTGTGGTGCGCGACGGGCGAGTCGAGGCGTCCACCGCCCATCAGCAGTCCGATCGACGCGAGCAGCGCCAGCCCGACCGCTATCGCCCGACCCCACCTCGTCGCACCCGGTCGAGGAACGCCTCGCCCGCTGGGCCTCCGCTCATGCGACGTG
>NZ_JBSGBY010000543.1:0-5846 GCF_053601505.1 Nocardia sp. NPDC004722 | reverse complement strand
CACCGCCGTCCGCGCCGACGTGCTGCGCGCCGCCCGCGACGCCACCGACGCGGCACTGGCCGGGGACGCGGCCGCCGCCCTCACCGCCCTGGAATCCCATCGGCTGCTGTGCGCCCACCGCCAGGGCCCCTACGGCGTCGAACGCTGGGACCGGCTCGCCGCCGGCTGGGTGGCCGCCGCGGGCATCAGCGCCGATCCCGGTGCCGGACACTGGTATCCGGGCCAGCCGCTGCTGGTCACCGCCAACGATCACGAGGCCCGCATCTACAACGGCGACACCGGCGTCATCGTCCGCATGCCCGACGGCACCCTGCGCGCCGCCCTGCAACGCGGCACCGAGCCCTACCTCGTCCACCCCACCCAGTTCCCGGCCGTCACCACCGTCTACGCCATGACCATCCACCGCAGCCAGGGCTCCCAGTACGACACCGTCACCACCGTCCTCCCCGGCCCCGAATCCACCCTCCTCACCCGCGAACTCCTCTACACCGCCGTCACCCGAGCCCGCTCCCACGTCCGCATCCTCGGCACCGAGGAATCCATCCGCGCCGCCATCGCCCGCCGAGTCCTCCGCGCCAGCGGCCTCCGCCACCGCGACTGACCCTGGGGCGGCGCGACTGGCGATAGGCTGGTGCTATGGCTGCTGTGTCGGAGCACGTTGATGTGTTGATCGTCGGGGCCGGGTTGTCCGGGATCGACGCCGCCTATCATGTGCAGCGGGCGTTTCCGGGGCGGACGTACACGGTGCTGGAGATGCGGGACGCCAGCGGAGGAACATGGGATCTGTTCCGGTATCCGGGGATTCGGTCGGATTCGGACATGTTCACGCTGGGGTATCGGTTCCGGCCGTGGCTGGGGGAGAAGGCCATCGCCGAGGGGGAGTCGATTCTGGCGTATGTGCGCGACACCGCCGCCGAGAACGGGATCGACGGGCACATCCGGTATCGGCACAAGGTGGTGCGGGCGGAGTGGTCGTCGGGGGACAACCGGTGGACGGTGGCCGCCGAACACGACGGCGAGACGGTGCTTTTCAGCGCGAGTTTCCTGTTCAGCTGCTCGGGCTACTACCGCTACGACGAGGGGTACACGCCGGATTTCGCTGGGATGGAACGGTTTGCGGGGCCGATCATCCATCCGCAGCACTGGCCCGGGGAGATCGATGTCGCGGGTAAGCAGGTGGTGATCATCGGGTCGGGGGCCACGGCGGTCACGCTCGGACCGGCCCTGGTCGAGCAGGGCGCGCACGTGACCATGCTGCAGCGGTCGCCGTCATACATCATCTCCATGCCCGCGCGGGACGGGTTCGCGGATCGGGCACGGAAATTCCTGCCCGCCCGCACCGCGTACGCCTTGGCGCGGGCGAAGAATGTCGGGCTCGGCACGCTGATGTATCAACTGTCGCAACGGTATCCGAAGCGGATGCGGGCGTGGATCCGGGGCTGGCAGGAGCGCTGGCTGCCCAAGGGGTACGACATCGACACGCACTTCAATCCCAGCTACAAGCCGTGGGATCAGCGACTGTGCCTGTCGCCCAACGGAGATCTGTTCCGAGCCATCCGCCGCGACCAGCTCGACCTGGTCACCGACCGGATCGACACCTTCACCGAGACCGGGCTGCGGCTGGCCTCCGGACGTGAGCTCGACGCCGACATCATCATCACCGCAACGGGTTTGAACCTGATCCCGTTCGGCGGCGTCGCACTCGCGGTGGACGGCCGCGACATCCATCTCCCGGACACCATGTCCTACAAGGCGATGATGCTCTCCGACGTCCCCAACTTCGCGTTCGTCATCGGCTACACCAACGCCTCCTGGACACTGAAGGCAGACCTGGTGTGCGAGTACGTCGTTCGCCTGCTGCGCCACATGGACAAGCACGGCTACGCTCGCGCCACCCCCGTCCGGGATCCTTCCGTCGGCACCGCACCCTTCCTGAACTTCGAACCCGGCTACGTGCTGCGCTCCCTCGACATCCTCCCCAAACAGGGCGACCGCGCACCCTGGAAGCTGCACATGAACTACCTGCGCGACCTCCCGAAACTGCGCTACGGCAAGCTCACCGACCCCGCCATCCGGTTCGACCGCGCCTGACCCGCCTCGAAATGTGCAGTGGCCGTGCCGATATGGCAAGGTCACTGACGTACAAGGGGAGGACATCATGGGGCGCAGGATCGGCATCGATCTGCGAACGAGCAGCGCACGAGCGAGCATCGTGCAGGACGGGCGGCCGGTGGTGATCGCCGGTCCGGTGACCGGATCACCGTCACAGATGCTCGCGCAACTGAAGCAGGCGGCCGAGGCGCACCTCGGGGAACCGGTGACCGGCGCGGTGGTATCGATGTGTACGGCGTGGGGCGATCCGCAATGGCGGGCGGTGTATCTGGCGTGCGAGTCGGTGGGTCTGCCGGTCACCCGCATCGTCGCGCAGGCCAGCTTGGCCGGACTCGCGTATGCGAGCCGGAATCGTCCGGAGCCCGACGACAATAGCGAACAGGCGATCCTCGTCACAGACCTGGGCGCGGGAAGTTTCGGAGCGGCGGTGATCCTCATCGGCCAGGGGGTCGCGGAAGTCCGTGCGTCGGCCGGTGACAATGAGTTGGGCGGCCGGACATGGGATCGGCGCATCGTCGCGCATTGGCTGGAGAAGCTGGGTGCCGATACCGGAGTCGACGATCCCACGACCCATCATCTGCTGGCCGCCGCCGAGCGCGCCAGAATCGAGCTGTCCAGTCAGAACGCCACCACCGTCAGCCTGCCCAATATCGTTGTCCCGGGGCGGGTCCCGGTGCTGCTGGAGGAGCAGTTGAGCCGGGTCGAACTGCAGCGCCTCACCCGTGATCTGGTCGACCGCTGCCGCACGGTTGTGGTGCGAGTCCTGGCGGATGCCGCGGTGTCGATCGATAGGATCGATCAGGTCGTTCTGGTCGGCAACGGCACCCGCATGCCTGCGTTCGCGACCATGCTGAACGAGCTCACCGGTGGCCGGGAACCCTTCCGCGCCTGGGATCTCGGCGAGGCTGTGGCGACCGGTGCCGCAGTGCAGGCCGCCTTCTCGGACGGCGTCCAGCGCGACTTCATGGTGATGGACGTCATTCCCTTCGCGGTCGGAATCGTCACCGGCGACAAAGTCTTTGCCCCGATCATTCACCGCCACACCACGGTTCCTGCCAGAAGCGAGATGCTTCTCACCACGGCGGTCGACAACCAGGACACCGCGCATATTCGGATCTATCAGGGCGGACAGGTCGCGACCGACGGGTACCTGCGGCTGGGCGTGATCGAAGTGAGAGGTATCCCGCCGATGCCGCGCGGTACAGCGCGTATCCGAGTCGATGTCGACATCGATATCAGCGGCCGGACCGTGGTCACTGCGCGAGAGGAATCCACGGGTCGCAAGCACGCGCTGACGGTCCTCGGTGATCCGTATCCGCTGCCGTTCGAGACCAGCGATGAATACCGGCCGGTCGAACTGCACGCCGAACAGATCGAGGCAGACAGGAAACTCGCTGAAGCCGGTGCCCGAATCCGGGCCGCACAGCAATCGGCCCCCCAGCCCTCGGCGACGACGCCGCGTCCCGCGCAACCGTCGCAACCATCGGCCCGGCCCTCCGCCTCGCCCGGATCATCCTCGGGCCGAACCGCTTACCTCGTCTGGGCGGCGATCTTCGGCCTCTTCGCGGCCGTCATGCTGTTCCTCAACGTCCCCAACCTCTCGCGCACCATCACCCCCGAAAACCCCACTTGCGCAGGCCAAGTCATGCATGCCGGTGATATATGCCGCCGGACCGGGGGCAGTGTCGGTCTCCAGGAACTCACCCCCGAGGAGATGACGAAGTCCGAGACGAAGGGCGCGCACGACGCCGCGAAGGCCGGAACCATCTTCGGCTCGATCTCCGCCGGCGTCGCGCTTCTCCTGCTGGTCGGTGCGCGCCGCCGCACGTGAACGCGCCCGGAACTAGCGTGGCGGTGTCGGAGGAAAGCCGAAGGCGGCGACGAGCGTCGGGTCGTGGAAGGCGACTACCTGACTGATCCCGGTGGCGGTGAGCGTCAGGACCGCCGCGCCGTACGGGGCCATCGTGCCGTGCTCATCGCGGTGGTAGGTGACCACGGCCGCTTGCCCATTGGCTGGAACCGGGAGCATGCGCCAGTCGCCGGGCGCACCGAGCACGTACTTCTCGAGTTGGCGGACGCACGCGGATTTGCCCGCGTACCAGTTCTTGAACGGTGTGGCCTCCAAGGTGGCGTCGGCGCGCAGTACCTGCTCGAGCAGCCGCGCGTCGGAGTGCTCGAACGCGGCGATATAGCCCGCCAGCAGGGTACGGGTGCGCGGGTCGGTGGGCTCGAGCAGATCGGTCGCGCTCGTGTCCAGGCCGTCGAGCCGGGCGCGGGCGCGTTGCAGTCCGGTCTTCACGGCCGCCGTTGTGGTGCCGAGCATTTCGGCGGTCTCCGCGGCCGTGAACGCCAGTACATCGCGCAGCATCAGGATCGCCCGCTGCCGGGCGGGCAGGTGTTGCAGGCTGGCCACCAGTGCCAGCCGCAGCGATTCGCGGTCGATCACGGCGGCTTCAGGATTGTCCGCCGCGGCGGCGATCAAGATGTCCGGGAGCGGCTGCAACCACGAAATGCCGCTGCCCGCTTCGGGATTCGGCGGCACGTCCGGGCCGTCGTAGGCGCTGCCGAGACCCGTGGGCAGGACCCTGCGCCGATTGTCGCCCAAAGCCGTCGTACACACATTGGTGGCGATGGTGTAGAGCCAGGTGCGCACCGACGAGCGGCCCTCGAACGCCGCGTACCCGCGCCACGCGCGAATGTAGGTCTCCTGCACCAGATCTTCGGCCTCGTGCACCGAACCGACCATGCGATAGCAGTGCGCGAGCAACTCTCGCCGATACCGTTCGGTATCGGCGACGAACCGCTCGTCGGTGTCGACGGCCACCGGTTCAGGGCTGGATGAATTCTTTGGCGAAGTCACGAATCGTGTCCGGGTCGAGGGCATTGTGGAAGCCGATCAGCAGTTCCTGGACACCGGCCTCCTCGTAGGCGGCGAGCCGATCCCGGATCGTCTCGACGGTGCCGACCAGTCCATAGTCGGCCAGTGCGCCCGGGAACACCATCGGAGCCCACGGCGGAACCTGAGCGCGCGCTTCGGCATCGGTGTCGCCGATGATGCAGTAACTGGTCGAAGTCCGGGTGATGCTGTCGAAGTCGCGACCGAGCGCCTCGCAATGCCGTGCCAGCACCCCGTACTTGTGCCGGAGCTCGTCCGGCGACACCTGCACATTGCAGGCATCCGCGTGCTGCGCGACCAACTTCAACGTCACCTTCTCCCCGGCCCCCGCGATGAGAATCGGAATATGCGGCCGCTGCGCGCCTTTCGGCTCGTTGATCGCCTCACGCACCTGGTAATACCTGCCGTCGAACGTGGTCACCGGCTCGGTGAACATCGAACGGATGATCCGGGCGGCCTCGTCCAGCCGCCGCAACCGCGTGGGCGCATCCTCGAATTCGTAACCGTAGGCGGCATATTCCTCCTCGTACCATCCCGCCCCGATCCCGAAGGTGAGCCGCCCGCGTGAGATCACATCCAGCGTCGACGCCATCTTGGCCTGCAACGCCGGATTGCGATACCCGTTACCGGTCACCATCTGCCCGACCCGGATCCGTTCGGTATCCCGCGCCAACGCCGTGAGCGTGGTCCAGCTCTCGAACATGTAGTCCGGAGCGGGCGGGAACGGCACGAAATGATCAGGCACCCACACCGTCTCGTATCCGCACTCCTCGGCCGTCCGAGCCAACTCGCTGAGCGTCTCGTACGCCGCCACCGGATCGCTGCCACTCGCGAACTG